>JANMAN010000719.1:0-6429 GCA_031359885.1 Tardiphaga sp.
TTGACGCTGTCGACGTTCAGGACAGTGGCACCCATCGACCCGCCGAGAATAACGAACTTGTCGTTCGTCTTGGCGAATTCGACGTCTACCTTAGGCGCCGCTACCGGATCGTCGGAAGTCGCGATCACGGTCGGTCCCTTCAACAAGGGGCCGATGGCAACGACGTCGGTGCCTTCTAGAGCAATTTTGGCAAGCCGGTTCTTCGAGACCTTGACCGAGGCGCCGGCCAGCTTCATCTGCGAGCGCAGCTTCTGCATCTGGGCGACGGTCAGGCCGGAATAGTGAGCCACGATCGCGACGCCGGTGGTCTTGAACAGACCGTTCAGCTCCTCGACCGCTTGTTTCTTTGCCGCTTTTTCCACAGCAAGCTCTCTCCGGTTGGCGGCGTCTGCCGAAAGGCAGGGGCCGCCGGGTTAAACCCATCGCCCCGCCGTGAACCTGACCTCAAGACACGCAGTCTCTCGGAGACATCCGGGCGGGACGACACTTGAAAACGCCTGCCCTCCTGCTCTCCGAAGAGATCAGGGTGTCGAGGTTCAAACCATACGCACGAACCATCGTTGACACGACGATCCGCGAAATCCGGTTGTCACCCGTCTATGCAGGCCGAGCCTTTTGGGCTGGGCGATTAAGCCGTTGGCCTGACTTGCGTCATGCCGCGTGGCGCCTGCAGTCTTGGACAGGAACGAGATCGACCAGCATACCATAAAGGCGAGATGGATGATCCCTGCCGCATTCCACCAGCACAATCGGCGAACTTTCCTTTCCTGGCGATCCTTGCGGACGTCAGAACAGGAACGATCTCCTATCGATACAGGTTTGAGGAATGCGAGCACAAACGCGCCAGCAACCGCCAGCACGTTCGGAAGCCGCTGTCTAACGAGTCGCAGCTGCCTTGCCAAGGGCTAATTTGTTTGGGCCGAAGGATGAGCTGCGGGCATCCACTTACAAGACCCGTTGTTCGCGGCTGTGCCACACCCGTGTAACGAAGATATCGTTGCCGTTCGCCAAGATAGCGTATCGAACGATGTAGCCGGACGAACCGAAGCGAACGACAATTTGCCGGATGTCACGGTTAGCTGTCGGACGCCCGACATTCGGGAAATCCTGCAGCCTTTCAAGAGCAGTCCAAATCGAAGCGAGCGCTCTTTGCGTCGCTTCGGGATTAGTTTGATCAAGAAACAATCGCAGTCGCTCGATGTCTGCAGTCGCATCGGGCGAAAATACGATCATCCGATTTTACGGGGATTGGGGCGCGGTAGCTCTCCAACGCGTCCCCAACTCGAAACCCACTCCTTGATTTCGTCGAGTGGTACGCCCAAACAGGACTGACGATAGATATCCAGACGCCGTGCGTCTTCGGATACGTCAGGCCCAACCGATGCAATGGCATCGAGCAATGCCACCGCGTCCGCCAGAACCGCCGATACATCTTGTCCACGTTCGACGGCCATTTCCCGCAACCGAACATCGGTGTCGGCATCAATCTCGACCGTATGGCGGCTCCCTATCATGCTGCGATGCTCCTCATGCAAGCCACGATTGTCGAGAATGGGACTCTACCCCTTCGGGCACGCCGCTCCGGCGTCCGCCCAAGCTTTGAACAGCTCGCCGAACTCTTTCTGGGTGCCGGGCGCGGGCGTCCGACCTTTACCGGGATTCCAGCCCCAGCCGACCAACTCGTCATTGGCCATGTGGTCGATCAGCGCCGTCATGTCCTTGCCGCCGTTGCGATCCTTGTCCTTGATCTGCTCGCAAATCTGCCCGAGCGATTTGCCCTGCCAGGCCTGTTCGGCCGGCGCCAGCGCCCATTTCGGATTGCCGGGCACGCCGGCCGCGTCGTAATTCGCCTCGTGGTGACAGGTCGTGCAAACGAGGCCGCCCGGCGCGCCCATGCCGCCGTCGCCACGTACCACCAGCGGCTGATGCGGCGTCATCGCATTGCCTTGCGTCGGTCGGTCCGTCGCGGGATGACAATTCATGCAGCGTGGCGACTGGATCACCTTGCCGACTTCGCCGAACAGCGCCACGGCGCGCGCGTCCTTTTCGGTGATCGCCGCAAAACTTGCGACGCTTTTGAGAGCGACCGGATTGACGGCAGCTTCGTTGGCCGCATCGGCCGGCCCGCGATAGCCGCCGCCGGCGAACGCCAACAGCGCGGCGGCCAACCCGCCCGCAGCCAGAGCGATGGTCGCACTTTTCAATATCGTCATGCCGAGGCTCCGCGCACGATTGGCAATTGACCGGGACGTTTGAGACCAAGCTTGGCCATGGCATTGGCGACGGCGGGACCGATCGGCGGCACGCCGGGTTCGCCGACGCCGCTCGGTGCTGCGGTGGATTTCACGATCACCACTTCGATCTCCGGCATGTCGTCGATGCGCAGCGAGCGATAGGTATCGAAATTGCCCGACACAGGTCGGCCGCCGTCGAGCGTCTGTTCGGCATAGAGGATGTGACCGAGACCGAAGCCGATGCCGCCTTCCATTTGCGCGCGGATGATGTCCGGATTGACGGCGACGCCGCAATCGACGGCGCACCAGACTTTGTGGACCTTCGGGCCTTCCTCGCCCATCGAGAGTTCGACCACCTGCGCCACGAAGGTGTTGAAGCTTTCGACGACAGCAACGCCGCGCGCGCGACCAGGCTGAAGCTTTGCGTTTTTCCAGTTCGACAACTCCGCCACCGCACGCAAGACGCCGGCATGCCGTGGCTTCTTGCTCATCAGCGCGAGCCGGCCCTCGACCGGGTCTTGTCCGGCCGCTTCGAGCAGTTGATCGACGAAAGCCTCGACGGCGTAACCTGTATGGGTGTGGCCGACCGACCGCCACCACAGCACGGGAATGCCGACATCGACTTGGTGCAAGTCGCAGCGGAAATTCGCGACGTCATAGGGTGTTTCGTTCGAGCCCTCGTACAGCGTCGAATCCATGCCGTCCTTGAACGTCATGGCCTCGAAGGGCGAGCCCTTCATGATGGACTGTCCGACGATGGTGTTACTCCAAGCCGCGATCTTGCCGTCCTTCAAAGCACCGCGCATGCGGTGGATCGCGAACGGCCGATAGTAACCGCCGCGCATGTCGTCCTCGCGGCTCCACACCAGCTTGATCGGCTTGCCCGGTCCCATCGCTTTGGCGACTTCCGCCAATTCGAGCGCGACATGGCCGGTTTGTTGCGCACGGCGGCCGAAGCTACCGCCGGCGATGATCGTTTGCAGCTTCACCTTGTCCATGCCGATGCCGAGCACCTGCGCGATGCCGGCCTGATCCGGTGTCGGAAACTGGCTGCCGAAACGCGCCGTTGCGACAGTGCCGTCCCACTGGATGAACCCGTTAAGCGGCTCCATCGGCGCATGCGCCAAATAGGGGAACACAAACTCGGCTTCGACGACTTTGCCGCCAGCCGCGATCGCGGCATCGAAGTTGCCCTCTTGCTTTACGGTCTTGCCGGGGGTTTTCGACAATTCGCGAAATTCGGACAGCAATTGTCCGGTGCCGCGCTTCTCGGCCTTGCTCTCGTCCCACGTGATTTTCAGAAGATCGCGCGCGGTCTTCGCCGGCCAGTAGCCTTTCGCGTACACCGCAATGCCTGTCGGAATCTGTTTCACATCGACGACGCCCGCGACGGCTTTTGCAGCGGTCGCATCGAACGACGCCACCGTCGCGCCGAACATCGGCGGACGCGCAACGACGGCGGTCAGCATATCCGGCTCGTTGATGTCGATCGTGTAGATCGCCGAGCCGTTCGACTTCGCCACGCTGTCGAGGCGCTTCACGACGCCTTCCTTGCCGATCAGCTTGAACTGCGACGGATCTTTCAGCTTCACGTCGGAAGGGATCGGCTGCGCCATCGCTTTGTCGGCGAGCGCGCCGAACTTCGACGACTTGCCGGAGGCATGCGCGACGACGCCGTTCGACACTGTGATTTCAGACGTTGGCACTTTCCATTCCGCAGCGGCAGCCGCGACCAGCATCGCGCGCGCGGTCGCGCCAACCTTGCGCATCTGCTCGTAGGAATTCGCGATCGCGCTCGAGCCGCCGGTGCCCTGCACGCCGAAGGCAAGATTCTTGTAGAGCACCGGATTGGACGGCGCGTGATCGGCGCGCATCTGCGCCCAATCGGCGTCGAGTTCTTCAGCGACCAGCGTCGCCATACCGGTGAACGGCCCCTGCCCCATCTCGTGATGCTTGCAGAGCACCGTCACCGTGTCGTCCGCACCGATGGTGATGAACGTATTCGGCACAGTGTTGACGCTCGGCGGCGCGGCAGGCGCCTGCGCGAAGGATGGGCCTGAATTGCGCGCGACATAAGTGCCGATCGCGAACACGGCGCCGGCCTTGAGCATGGCACGGCGCGAGAGCGTCTTATCGTGAAGAGTCATGGCTCAGCCCTCCAGCGATTTGGCGGCGCCGTGAATAGCGGCGCGGATGCGGACGTAAGTGGCGCAGCGGCAGATGTTGCCGTTCATCGCCAAATCGATATCGCGGTCGGTCGGTTTCGGATTGGCTTGAAGAAGCGCGGTCGCGCTCATGATCTGGCCGGACTGGCAGTAGCCACATTGCGGCACGTCGAGCGCGACCCAAGCGGTCTGCACGGCCTTGGCTTCCTTGCCGGTCAGGCCCTCGATGGTGGTGATGTCGCTGTTGCCGACTGCCGAAACGGGGAGCGAGCATGAGCGCAGCGTCTGGCCGTCGATATAAACGGTACACGCGCCGCATTGCGCGACGCCGCAACCATATTTCGTGCCCGTCAATCCTGCGCCGTCGCGGATCGCCCAGAGCAACGGCGTATCCGGATCGACATCCACCACATAGGGCTTGCCGTTGAGCTTCAACGTGTATGTCGTCATGGCCGGGTCTCCGCATATCGGAATGCCACAACCTACATTCGAATCTTTCCAATCGGCAATCAAAGTTATGTGCGAGGTTGCTACGATATTTGATGGGTCGCGCGGAACTGAATTAAATCCGTCACGAAACCGCGTAGGCCAGCGGCTTGCCCGCAAAGAACGCATCGAGATTCGCGATCACGCAGTCCTGCATCGCCGTGTGCGATTCAGTGGTGTGACCGCCGATATGCGGCGTCAGCACGACGTTCGGAAACGCCGACAACGCATCGGGGTGGTGCGGCTCGACTTCGAAGACGTCGAGACCGGCGCCTGCGATCGTTTTGTCGTCGAGGGCTGCGATCAACGCGGCCTGATCGATGGTCGAGCCGCGAGAAATGTTGATGATATAGCCGTCTTTGCCGAGGCGCTTCAGCATGTTCGCATCGATGATGTGTTGCGTATCCGGCCCGGCGCGCACTGCGACGATCAGGACGCTGCACCAATCCGCCAATTCCCCGAGCGTGTCGACGTACTTGTAAGGCACGTCGTGTTTGTTACGGCTGTGATAAGCGACGTCGGTTTCGAACGCCGCAGCGCGCAAGGCGATTTTGTGACCGATCTCGCCCATGCCGTAGATGCCGATACGGCGACCCGGCATGCCGGTCGGCGGCGTCATCAGCGGCGAGGGCTTTGCGCCCGCCCATCCGCCGCTGCGCAGATAATCGTCGGCAGGCAGCATCCGCCGTGTAACCGCGAGCATCAGCATGATCGCAAGATCAGCGACCGCTGCCGCATTCGCCGCGGGGCTGTTGCCGAGCACGATGCCGCGCTGCTGCATCGCGCGCATGTCGACGCCGTCATAGCCGGTGCCGTAGCAGACGATGGCTTTCAACGACGGCATCATGTCCATCACGTCGGCACCGAGCGGCTGACCGCCGGCGGTGATGAGTGCACGCACGTCCTTGAGAACATCGGCGCTGAAAACATCGCGCGGCGGTTTGCCGGCGGCATCGAGCAATTCATATTTCGCGCCGATCCGCGCCATCACCGCTTTGGGGAAACGCGAATAGATCAAAACTTTCTCGGGCATGGTTGATTCCTGTCGACAGTCAGACGCAAAAGTCCGTCATTGCGAGCCACTGCAATGACGGCGACTTGGCCGGCTTTGCAGTGAGCGAAGCAATCCAGTTCTTCTTTCCAAAAGAAGCACTGGATTGCTTCGTCGCATTCGGTCTTCGAAGACGAAAACCGAAGGCGCCTCGCAATGACGGATCAAATCGCATGGGCAGTCAAAACAAAAGGCGGGTCGGTTGCCCGATCCCGCCTTGATATTGTTGTCGCCTCAGCGGCGGCTTAACCGAGCACGGTGCCCGGCTCGACCTTCACGCCCGGACCCATCGTGGACGACACCGCGACGCGCTGGATGTACGTGCCCTTTGCGCCGGCAGGCTTCGCCTTGGAAACCGCGTCGGCGAGCGCCTTGATGTTCTCGACGAGCTTCTCTTCGGTGAACGACGCCTTACCGATGCCGGCCTGGATGATGCCGGCCTTCTCGACGCGGAATTCGACCGAGCCGCCTTTGGCACCCTTGACCGCGCCGG
>JANMAN010000010.1:0-8155 GCA_031359885.1 Tardiphaga sp.
TTCGCTTCGCTCATCCAGGCTACAGGCTACGTCATTCCCTTCAACTTATCCCTATCCGCAATCTCGTGCTTACTCGGCGACGACTTCGCCGGCCGCCGCTTCGATCCGGAACGCTGCGGCGAACAACGCGCGCGTGTAGTCCGTCTTCGGCGACTTGAACAAATCTGCCGCCGGGCCTTCCTCGACAACCTTGCCGTGACGCATCACGATCAGATGGCTCGCGAGCGAAGCGACTACGCGCAGATCGTGCGAGATGAACATATAAGTGAGATCGCGCTTGCGTTGCAGCTCGCGCAGCAAATCCACCATCTGCGCTTGAAACAACATGTCCAGCGCGCTGGTCGGTTCGTCGAGCACGACGAAGTTCGGCTCGAGCACCACCGCGCGCGCAATCGAAATACGTTGACGTTGGCCGCCCGAGAATTCATGCGGATAGCGAAAACGCGTTGCGGGATCGAGCCCGACTTCCTGCAACGATTTCACCACGCGCGCCTCGCGCGCGTCGGGCGTCAGCGTCGGTTGATGCACGCCAAGTCCCTCGGCGATGATGTCGCCAACGGACATACGCGGTGACAACGCGCCGAACGGATCTTGAAACACGATCTGCATGTCGCGGCGGATCGGCCGCATCTCCTTGAAGCGCAGACCCTGGATGTCTTTCCCCAGAAACACGATCGGTCCGTCCGACGAAATCAGCCGCAACAACGCAAGCCCGAGCGTCGTCTTGCCCGAGCCGGACTCACCGACGACGCCCAACGTCTCGCCTTTGCGGACGCTGACGCTCACGCCATCGACTGCCTTGATGTGACCGACCGTCTTTCGCATCAAGCCGCGCCTGATCGGAAACCAAACCTTGAGATTGTCCGTCGTCATCACGACAGGCGCATCCGGACGCGGCGGCGCCGGATCGGGCTTCGGCTCGGCCGCCAACAAGGCGCGCGTGTAAGCATGCTGCGGCTTGGTGAACACATCCTCCACCGGCCCCTGCTCGACGATCTTGCCGTTGTTCATGACGCAAACGACGTCGGCGATACGCCGCACGATGCCGAGATCGTGCGTGATGAAAAGAAGACTCATGCCAAGCCGCGCGCGGATATCGGCGAGCAGCGCAAGAATTTGCGCCTGCACGGTGACGTCGAGCGCCGTGGTCGGCTCGTCGGCGATCAACAAATCCGGCTCGTTGGCGAGTGCCATCGCGATCATGACGCGTTGGCGTTGTCCGCCGGAAAGCTGATGCGGATAGGACGCCAACCGCGTCTCGGGCTCGGGAATGCCGACCTGAGTCAGCAATTCGAGAATCCGCGTCTTGGCTTTCGCGCCACGCATCCCGTTATGCAGTTGCAGGATTTCGCCGATCTGCGCCTCGATGGTGTGAAGCGGATTGAGCGACGTCATCGGTTCTTGAAAAATGATCGAGATGTCGTTGCCGCGAATGCTTCGGATGTCGTTCTCGCTGAGGTTCAGCAATTCGCGGCCATTGAAACGGATGCTGCCGGATGGATGCGACGCCGTTGGGTACGGCAGCAACTTCATGATCGACAGAGCGCTGACCGATTTGCCTGAGCCGGACTCGCCTACCAGTGCGACGCATTCGCCGCGCTTGATGTCGAACGACACGCGATCGACCGCGGTCGATGTATTGCCGCCGTGATGAAACGCGACCGACAGATCGCGCACGGAAAGCAGGGGCTGGGTGGCGGTGTCCATGCTTGGGGCCTACCGAAACGTCTTGCGCGGGTCGAACGCATCGCGGACGCCTTCGCCGATGAAGATCAACAGCGACAGCATGATCGCGACGGCGAAAAAGCCCGTGAAGCCGAGCCACGGCGCCTGCACATTGGCTTTGCCTTGCGCCAGCAATTCACCCAGCGATGGCGAACCCGGTGGCAGGCCGAAGCCGAGAAAATCGAGCGCGGTTAGCGTCATCACCGACGACGAGACGATGAACGGCAGAAACGTCATCGTCGCGACCATCGCATTCGGCAAGAGATGGCGGATCATGATTTTAGCATTGGAGACGCCCAGCGCCCGAGCCGCCATGATGTATTCGAAATTGCGCCCGCGCAGAAACTCCGCACGCACGAGGCCGACCAGCGACACCCATGAGAACAGCAAAAGAATTCCCAGCAGCACGAAGAATCCCGGCACGAGGACCGATGACAGTATCAGCAGCAAATACAGCGACGGGATCGCACTCCACACTTCGATGAAGCGCTGGAAGCCGAGATCGACCCAGCCGCCGAAATAGCCCTGCACGCCACCGGCCGCGATGCCGATGATCGACGACACGATCGTCAGCGCGAGGCCGAACAGCACGGAAATTCGGAAGCCATAAATCAGCCGCGCAACCACGTCGCGGCCTTGATCGTCGGTACCGAGCCAGTTGTATTCGAGGTCGCGACAGCCTTGCAGACTCTTCTTTTCAACCACCGTTTTGCACTGAGCCTCGGTCAACATCCATGTCGGTTTCGAGGGTGCGGGTGTTGGAAGATCGAGATTATGCGTCGCGTAGGAATAACGCACCAGCGGCCACAGCATGAAGCCGTTCTTCTCAGCGATCAGCTTTTGCAAA
The DNA here is from genome assembly GCA_031359885.1 of Tardiphaga sp. Classification (GTDB taxonomy): domain Bacteria; phylum Pseudomonadota; class Alphaproteobacteria; order Rhizobiales; family Xanthobacteraceae; genus Tardiphaga. The sequence goes on from JANMAN010000010.1 coordinate 2,573, forward strand.
AACGGATCGCGATAATCGGCAGCCGTTTCGAAGTCGCCGCCGAACGTGGTCTCCGAATACGAAACGAAGGCCGGGAAATACGCTTGGCCATTGAACTTGATGAAAAACGGCTTGTCGTTGGCGATCACTTCGGCAAACAGCGACACGACGAACAAAAGCAGGAAAATCCAGAACGACCAGTAGCCGCGACGGTTGGCTTTGAAGTTCTGCCAACGCCGTTTATTGAGCGGTGACGAAATAAGGCCGTTTTGTGACGGCGGCACAGCCTCGCCGAGCGGCGTCACGGTTGTGGTTTCGATCGGCTGCGGGGCGACGTTCATCAAACTTCCCGCGCCTCGAAGTCGATTCGCGGATCGATCCACATGTAGGCGAGGTCGGACACGAGATTGATGACGAGGCCAACCAGCGAAAAAATAAACAGCGTGCCGAACACGACGGGATAATCCCGGTTCAACACGCTTTCGAATCCGAGCAGCCCCAACCCGTCGAGCGAGAAGATCGTTTCGATCAACAGCGAGCCCGAGAAGAAGGCGTGAATGAACGCGCCGGGGAAACCGGCGATTACGATCAGCATCGCGTTGCGGAAGATGTGATTGTAGAGCACCTGCCGCTCGCTGCATCCCTTCGCGCGCGCGGTCATCACATATTGCTTGCGGATTTCATCGAGGAACGAGTTTTTCGTCAACAGCGTCATAGTCGCGAACGCGCCCAGCGCCATCGACAGCAGCGGCAACGTCAGATGCCAGAAGTAGTCGAGAATTTTCCAGTACCATGGAAAGTTCGACCAGCCGTCAGAGGTTAGTCCGCGCAAAGGAAAGATCGAGAAGAACGATCCGCCGGAAAACAGAATGATGAGCAGGATCGCGAACAGAAACCCCGGGATCGCGAAGCCGACGATGATCACCGCCGAGGTCCACGTATCGAATTGCGAGCCGTCCTTCACGGCCTTACGGATGCCGAGCGGAATCGAAATGAGATATGTCAGCAGCGTCATCCAGATGCCCAACGACATCGAGACCGGCAGCTTCTCCTTGATCAGTTGCAGCACGCTGACATCGCGGAAATAGCTTTTGCCGAAATCGAACCGAGCGAAATTCCACAGCATGAGTGCAAAGCGTTCCGGCGCGGGCTTGTCGAAGCCGAACTGCTTTTCCAGCGATTTGACGAAATCCGGATCGAGCCCCTGCGCGCCGCGATATTTCGAGTTGACCGCATCGCCGGATGCGCCGACTTGCGAGCGCGCGCCGAAATCGCCACCGGACGAGCCGGAGACGCGCGACGACGCCCCCGTATCAGCGCCGCTCAGTTGCGCGATGACGCGTTCGACCGGGCCGCCCGGCGCGAACTGCACGACGATGAAAGACACGAACAGAATTCCCAGCAGTGTGGGAAACATCAACAGCACGCGGCGGGCGATATAGGCACTCATTTACTTCGCCTGCTCGGACGGCGTCGCAGCTTCAGTCTTGGCCGCCGCATTGGTCGCCTTGTTCGGATCGGACCACCAAAATTCGATCGCGCCGACGCCGCCGAAATAACGCGGCGGCACGGCCGGATGGCTGAAGACGTCCCAATACGCCACCGGATGATTGGTGCGATACCATTGCGGTATCCAATAGCGCCCCGCGCGAAACACGCGGTCGAAAGCGCGGCAGGCGATGGTCAGTTGCTCGCGGTCGTCGGCGGCGAGAATTTTCTCGATCAGCGCATCGATCGCAGGATTGTCGATACCGGCGAGATTATATGAGCCTTTGGTTTTGGCCGCTTGCGACGAAAAATAAGGTCGCATCCCGTCGCCCGGCGTCGACGACATGCTGAAGCGTTCGATCGCGACGTCGAAATCGAAATCCTCGATCCGCGCGCGATACTGAACGGGATCGACGAGACGAAAGCTCGCCTCGATGCCCAGCGTGCCGAGGTTTTTGATGAACGGCCCGTGATGCGGCTGAAAGCTCGGCTCGTCCTGCAAGAACTCAAGTCGAAACGGTTCGCCGCTCGGCAGCAACCGCTTGCCGTCCTTGACCGCGTATCCGGCCTCTTGCAACAGCGCGCCGGCTTTACGGAGCAGGTTGCGGTCCTGTCCGGAGCCATCGGACACCAGCGGCACATAGGGTGCTGCGAAGACCTCGTCCGGCACCTGCCCACGAAACGGCTCAAGCAGTTTCAATTCCTCGGGCGACGGCGGCCCCTTGGCCATCATGTCCGAATTCTGGAACGGCGAATGCGTGCGCGCATAAGCGCCGTACATGATGGTTTTGTTAGTCCACTCGAAATCGAACGCCGTGCCGATCGCTTCGCGGACGCGCGGATCCTTGAACTTGTCACGGCGCATGTTGACGAACCAGCCTTGCGCGCCGGAGGGCGTTTCGTCCGGCAGCGTCTCGCGGCGGACGCGTCCGTCTTTCACGGCCGGGAAGTCATAGCCCGTGGCCCAGACGCGCGCGGTGAACTCTTCGCGGAACAGATAGTTCTTCGCGGAGAAACCCTGCATTGCAGCTTCACGGTCGCGATAGAATTCGTAACGCACGAAATCGAAATTATACATGCCGCGGCTGACCGGCAGGTCCGCGCCCCACCAGTCTTTCACGCGTTCGAATTCGATCGAGCGGCCGATTTCGAACCGGCCGACTTTGTAAGGCCCGCTACCGAGCGGCACGTCCAGCGTCGACTCATCGAACGGCTTCGTCGCGTAATAAGCCTTCGAGAACATCGGCAGGCCCGCCACGAACAGCGGCACGTCGCGACCGCGCTTCTCGGCGAATGTCACGACCAGCGTCGCGTCGTCGGCGGCCGTTGCGGTGAGCATGTCGCGCATCTGCTGGACGATGAGCGGATGGCCCTTGGCCTTCAGCGTCGTCAGCGAAAAGGCTGCATCTTCCGCGGTCAATTTACTGCCGTCGTGGAAGCGCGCCTCCGGTCGCAGCGTAAAACGATAGGTCAGCTTGTCGGCGGAGACCTGCACCGACTTCGCGAGGAGACCATACATGGCGTCTGGCTCGTCGCCCGCACGCACCATCAAAGGCGCGAACGTCAGGCCCATGCCCTGCGCGCCCTCGCCCTTCAGGATGAAAGCGTTCAGCGAATTGAAGGTTTGATTTGACTGGTTGTAGGCGCGCCCGGACGGGATCGTCGAGAATAACCCGCCTTTCGGCGCGGCCAGATTGACGTAGTCGAAGTTTTTAAAGTCGGCGGGATATTTCAAATCGCCGAAGATCGACATCCCGTGCGATGACGACGCGCCATCCGCGGTCTGCGCGGTGGCGACGCCGGAAAAGCGCGTCGCCGCTAACGCGCCGACACCGAGACCCAGCAGATGACGACGGTTGAGTTGCGCCATGCGTGTCGTCTTCATCAAGAGCGGCGTCCGATCTTCGCAGCACGCTCGGCATCATACCACCAGATGAACGGCCAGCCGGACTGACCGTATTTCGGCAACTCGCTCGGGCGACCGAAGCGATCCCACCGCGCAGTGCGAACCTTGGGATAATTGTATTGCGGCACGACGTAGTGATTCCACAGCAGCACGCGATCGAGGGCCTTGGTGGCGGCAACGAGGTCCTCGCGGTTTTTGCTGTAGATCACCCGCTCGATCAACTTGTCGATCGCAGGATTTTTAATGCCGATCACGTTGCGTGAGCCGGCCATGTCGGCGGCGGCCGAACCCCAAAATTCGCGCTGCTCGTTGCCTGGCGACAGCGACTCGCCCCACACCGAAATGACGATGTCGAAATCCCAGGTCCGCAAGCGGTTTTCATATTGCGTGGGATCGATCGTGCGCACGCTGACGGTGATGCCGAGCCGTTCCAGCGACGGCTTGTAGAACAGCATCACCCGTTCGGAATTTGGGTCAGCGCCGAGCAGTTCGATCTCGAACGGCGCGCCGGTCTTGGCATCCACGAGCTTACGCTCGCGCACCTCGAAGCCGGCTTCTTTCAACAGTCCCAGCGCCTCGCGCAAATTGGCCCGCACCGCGTCGGGATTGCCGCCCGTCGGATTCGTATAAAGCTTGGTGAAGACATCGGCCGGCACCTCCGCCCGCACCGTCTCCAGGATCTCAAGCTCCTTGCCATCGGGCAAGCCGCTCGAGGCCAATTCGGTGCCGTCGAAATAGCTCGAAATGCGTTTGTACTGGCCGAAGAACAGTTGCTTGTTGATCTCTTCGAAATCGAACGCGAAATTCAATGCCCGGCGCACCCGCGCATCCTTGAACTTGTCGCGGCGAATGTTGAACGCGAAGCCCTGCATGGTGCCGGAGGAGCGATTGGTGAACTCTTCCAACAGCACGCGCTTGTCGTTCGCCGCGGGGAAATCATAGGCCGTGGCCCAGTTCTTCGCACTGTTCTCGGTGCGCCAATCGACCTGATCGCCTTTGAACGCTTCCAGCGCGACAGTGCCATCGCGGAAATATTCGTAGCGCATCTCGTCAAAATTATTGCGGCCGATATTCACGTTGAGGTCGGCACCCCAGTAGTCTTTCACGCGCTCCAGCGTCACTGCGCGGCCCGCGACGAAATCCTTGATGCGATAAGCGCCCGAGCCGAGCGGCTTTTCCAACGTGGTCTGCGACACGTCGCGCTTGCGGCCTTCGGCGTCGGTCCCTTCCCACCAATGCTTTGGCAGTACCGTGAGCTGACCGACGATCTGCGGCAGTTCGCGGTTGCCCGGCGCATCGAACGTGAACTTCACGTCGCGTTCGCCGATCTTCTCGGCCTTCACGACATGGCGGTAATAGGCCGAGTATTGCGGATGATACTGTTTGAAGACGTCGAGCGAGAAAATCACGTCTTCCACGGTGACGGGCTTGCCGTCGTGCCATTTCGCGTTCGCACGCAGACGATAGGTGACGAACGAAAAATCGTCGGGATGGCTGACGGCCTCCGACAACAGGCCGTATTCTGTCGAGACCTCGTCGAGCGCGCCGGTTGCGAGTTGCTCGTAGACGAAGCCGATCGCGGCCGCGATCGAGCCCTTCACGCCCGACACGACGATGTTGAAATTGTCGAAGGTGCCGACCGCGATCTGGCGCACCACGCCGCCTTTCGGCGCATCCGGATTGACGTAGTCGAAGCGCTTGAAGCCGGCCGGGTATTTGAGATCGCCGAACAGCGACAGACCGTGCCGCCATGGCGTTTCGCCGGATTGGGCCGATGCCGCAACGATGCCGTCGAATGGGTTTAACGCGGGCGCGAACGCAGCCACGGCGCCGGTTTGCAGAAGTCGTCGTCGGGAGATACCCAAAATTCAAATCCTGTTGGCGAACCGAGATGCGCAGTTAAGACGCCATATAAGGCGAGGGTTCGACCGATTATGTCGGTTTTTCCGAGGGATGCCAGAGCTTCGACGCGACGAAACGTCCCGTTTCGACTTAACTTTGCGTAACAGTCGCGTAAGACACTGAGCAGCCGTCGCCCTTCGAGGCTCGCCCCAGGGACCGCGCAAGAGCGCGATCAGGCGAGCACCTCAGGGTGACGGCTACAACAAGCACATCGTCATCCTGAGGTGTGAGCCATACCGGCGACATTTCGTCGTCCGGTTGGCGAGCCTCGAAGGATGGCCACGAAGTCTGCCGCCTTAAAAAAACGG
>JANMAN010000028.1:0-2421 GCA_031359885.1 Tardiphaga sp.
GTCGGGTTCGGTCGCGGAGGTCTACGTCAGAGAATTCTACGACGCGCAGCGCGCGCAATATGCCTCCGTGCTGTCGACGCTAACGCGGTATGTCGCAAAGCCGGACAATGATGTGGTGAAGGCTTTTGCCGAGAAGCAGAAGCTGATTTTCGAGGCGGGCTTGAAAAAGCTGGACGCGGCGCAGACTGAAGGTCCAACAAAAGGCATTGCCAAAAAGCCGACGACGTCCAAGACGAAAGATTAAGCTACAAAAGAAAACTGTCGATGAGGTAGATGGCGCACGCCATCATCAACGTGGCGATGCCGACATAGGCCACGACGTAGCGGGCCGCTTTTCGCCGATGATGATGTTTTGCCATGCAGTTCCAAAATACGCGTCTTGCGACGCAGGGTTTCCGGACGAATTTTCAAAACGATGCTCGAAGAAAAAACCGCGCCACCGAAGCGGCGCGGCGTTTTGGCTTACATGCCCTTCTTCATCATGCCGCCGCCGGACATGCCGTCGTTCATCATGCCGTCCTTCTTCATCATGCTCTTCTTCATCTTCATCTTCTTTTTCTTCATCATCTTGGCATTGGAGTTCATGCCGTCGTTCATCTGCGTCGTCTGCTGACCGGACGGTCCGGTCGTCTGCGCGGATGCAACCGAAACGCCACCGATGAAAGCGACGCAGCACGTAGCAATTAGAATTTTTCGCATAGCAAAACTCCTGTTGGGTGAAACGCACCAACAAAACGTCGCCATTTGGACGAATGTTCCTAAATCTTTGGATTCGACGACATTAAAATGTCGCATCGAGCTTGAACCCAAACCTCATCAGGTACGTAAGCGCGCGAGAATGTCGTGCCGCTTACGATTGAGGATGGCGAAGGGGACTGCGCTCTGGACGAGCGCCGATGCTGGCGCGCCGCGCGCCATAAGCCGATCTCGCGCGTTAGCGCTTGAGGCAACCCAAAAAGGCATCAGATGCATCATGTTCAACGCGGCACAGGGCCGAAGCTATTGCTCATTCACGGCCTGGGCGGAAGTTGGCAATCGTGGAGCACGATTTTCGATGCGCTGAGCGCGCACCGCACTGTGATCGCCATCGATCTTCCCGGACATGGCGCCACGCCGGTCGAGGGCGACAGCGGCACGTTCGTCGGATTGGTCGGCAGCGTCGAGCGCTATATCGCAGAGAATGACCTGACGGGCGTCGACGTTGTCGGCAGCTCGATGGGCGCGCGGATCGTGCTGGAACTGGCACGGCGCGGAGTTGTGGGCAACGTGGTCGCGCTCGATCCGGGCGGCTTCTGGCGCGGCTGGGAACGAACCTTTTTCAAGGTGACCATCGGCCTGTCCGGAGGATTGCTGCGCGCGGTCCGACCGCTGCTGCCGACGCTGAGCCGGTCTGCGGTGACGCGCACGGCGTTGCTGGCACAATTGTCGGTGCGGCCATGGGCGCTCGACCCGCATGTCGTGACGACCGAACTGACGGGGCTGAGCAACACGTCGACATTCGATGCGCTGGTCGACGATCTCGCCAGAGGCCCCGAGCAGACCGGGCCGGCCGCGCAATCCACCGGTCGCGTCGTGATCGGATGGGGCAGGCAGGATCGGCTTTGCCTGCCGCGCCAGGCGATGCGTGCCAAAGCGGCATTTCCGTCGGCCAATTTGCACTGGTTCGAGTCCAGCGGCCACTTTCCCGCATGGGACATGCCCGACGAGACCATCGCGGTCATTCTCGCCGCAACTCAGTGACCGCGACTCGATGACTCAAGCCCGGCGCGACACGTTGGTCAGGAATGGTGCCCAGGGGCGGGATCGAACCACCGACACTGCGATTTTCAGTCGCATGCTCTACCAACTGAGCTACCTGGGCATTCTTGGTCTCACCCGAACGTGTCCGGGAGCGCCGGTTTATAGTCAGCCAAACCGGCCCTGTCCACCCGCCGCGCGATGTTGATCGCGACCATGACTCCGAAGCTTATTCCCCGTCGTCGTCCTCGATCGGGCGGCCGGGAATGGCATAGGACCCCGACAGCCAGCGATTGAGATCGACGTCACGACAGCGTTCCGAACAGAACGGCTGCGACGCGGCGACGGCAGGCTTCCCGCAGATCGGACACGACTTCGCGCGCGGGGCTTTGACGGGCGGATCAGCCGGCATTGATCCAGCCGTGGCGGATCGGGAAACCTTCGCCGCCAAGCAGCGTCACCGTCTCGTACAAAGGCAGGCCGACGACGTTGCTGTAGGAGCCGACCAGCTTCACCACGAACGACCCTGCGATGCCCTGCACGGCGTAGCCGCCGGCTTTGCCGCGCCATTCGCCGGAGCCGATATAGGCCTGGATGTCGTCCTCGCTGAGCCGCTTGAAGCGCACCCTCGTCTCGATCAGGCGCTGGCGGAACGCCTCCTTTGGCGTCACCAGGCAGATCGCC
>JANMAN010000038.1:0-1807 GCA_031359885.1 Tardiphaga sp.
GAGTGGCGTTGGTCGGGGCGAATGGGGTCGGCAAGAGCACCCTGCTGCGGCTGATTGCCGGTGAGACCGCGGCCAGCAGCGGAACGATTTCCATCGATGGCCGACTCGGAGTCATGCGCCAACTGGTCGGCGAGAACGACCACACGGTGCGCGACCTGATGATCTCGCTTGCCTCTCAGCGTCTGCAAGATGCCGCAGCCCGCATCGCCGGAGCCGAGACTGCCGCCGCCGAGGATCCCATGCGCTATGCGACGGCCCTGGCGGAGTGGGGTGATGCGGGCGGATACGACGCCGAGGTCTTCTGGGATGCCTGCTGTACCAAGGCGATCGGCGAACCCTTTGCCGATCTCGAGCGGCGGCCACTGAGTACCTTCAGCGGCGGCGAGCAGAAGCGACTGGCACTCGAGGCCGTGCTGCGCAGCGACTACGACGTGTTGCTGCTCGACGAGCCCGACAACTTTCTGGACGTCCCCGGCAAGCGATGGCTGGAGGCAGAGCTGCGCGCCAGCCGCAAGACAATGCTGTTCGTCAGCCACGACCGCGAGCTTCTGGCGGCAACCGCGACAAAGATCGTCACCGTTGAGGCCAGCGGAGCTTGGACGCACGGGAGCGGTTTCGCTGGATACCACGAGGCCCGTCAGGCCCGGTTGGAGAACCGCGAGCACGCGTTGGCGCTGTACGAGGACGAACGCAAGAAGCTCGAGGAACTCGTCTCCGAAATGCGCCGGCGCGCCAAGCTCAGCGAAACCTTCGCGCCCCGGCTGAAGGCCGCCGAGAGCCGACTTCGCCAGTTCCTCGAACGCAGCAATGCACCCGAGTTGGTGCGCGAACAGCGCATCGACATGCGCCTTGGCGGCGCGCGCACAGGCAAGCGCGCCCTGGCAGTTCGCCAGCTCGAACTGCACGGCCTGACCGATCCATTCGACTTGGAGCTGTGGTATGGCGAGCGCGTCGCCGTGCTCGGCGGCAACGGCGCCGGCAAGAGCCACTTCCTGCGCGTACTCGGCGGCGACGCGTCGGTGTCGCGCAGTGGTGAAGTTCGTCTCGGTGCCGGTGTCGTGCCGGGCGTGTTCAATCAGACACACGAGCACCCGGAGTGGAACGGCCGCACGCTGCTGCAGATCCTGTACGACAACGACGTGGTCCGCGGACCGGCGATGGGCATGCTGCGCCGCTATGAGATGCAGGGCTGCGCTGAGCAGATCTTCAACACACTCAGCGGCGGGCAGCAGGCTCGCTTTCAGATCCTGTTGCTCGAGCTCAGCGGAGCGACCCTGCTCCTGCTCGACGAGCCCACCGACAACCTCGATCTCGTCTCCGCGGAAGCGTTGGAGGCAGGCCTCGCCGAGTTCCAAGGGACGGTCATCGCCGTTACCCACGATCGCTGGTTCCTGCGCGGCTTCGACCGCTTCGTAGTCTTCAACGAAGATTGCGCCGTCACCGATCACCTCGATCGCCCCGCCGACTGGCGCTGAGCACGCTACGGAATCACTGTGCGCACGCACACGAGCTGCGCGCTTGTGTTCGTCACGCCGATCGGAGACCTGGCAACGTTGGCTGCAGAGTCACTTCGGCAGATGCGCCGTCAGGCGTCGCCCAAACCTAGGTCGCCGGCCCACGGGTGTGCGCAGGCGTAGGGCGGGGTCCATGGGCCGCGGCCGCAGTAGACCCACAGGTCGCTCGCCGCGTCGGCGCAGTTCTTCATCGACTCCTTGACGTTGTCGACAGTCCAGCCACGTCGACCGAGCTCGCCGTGAGGCTCGAACATCCCTGCGAGCGCGTTCAGTTGGAACGTGCAGTGCGAGTC
>JANMAN010000655.1:0-5433 GCA_031359885.1 Tardiphaga sp.
GGCGAAGGCACGGTGAAGCGCATTTTGCCTGACAGTCATACAGACTTCGTGTTTGCAGTCGCCGCCGAAGAATTCGGAATCATCCTCTGCCTCGCTCTGCTTGCGCTGTTCGCGTTCATCGTCATCCGGGCGCTATCGCGCGCCTATGCCAGCGAGGACATGTTCTCGCGCTTTGCCGCGTCAGGCCTCGCCATCCTGTTCGGCGTGCAGGCAGCGATCAACATGGCGGTGAACCTGCATTTGATTCCCGCCAAGGGCATGACGCTGCCGTTCATTTCCTACGGCGGCTCGTCGATGATTTCGCTGGCTTACGGCACCGGCATGTTGCTGGCGCTGACGCGGCTACGGCCGCGCACCGAGATCATGTCGATCAACGATGCGACGGCCGCGCCGACTTACGCATGACGCAGCCGCCACTCATCATGTTGGCGGCCGGCGGCACCGGCGGTCATTTGTTTCCGGCGGAAGCGCTCGGTGTCGTGCTGATGGCGCGCGGTTTTCGCGTGAGGTTGATTACCGATGCGCGCGCCACGCGCTTCAGCGGATTGTTCTCCAAAGACATGATCGACGTCGTGCCGAGCGAGACGATGCGAGGGCGCTCTCCGATCGCGCTGGCGCGCACCGGGACGATGCTTGGTTTGGGCACCGCGATGTCGGTGGCTGCGATGCGGCGACGGAAGCCCGCGGCCGTGGTCGGGTTCGGCGGCTATCCGACGTGGCCGCCGATGTTTGCCGCGCGTCTCTGCGGCATCCCGACGATCATTCATGACTCCAATGCCGTGATGGGCCGCGCCAACAAGCTTCTCAGCAAGCGGGTTGCTGCGATCGCGACCTCCCTGCCTGGTGTTCTCGATCACGATGCATCGCTGGCTGGGAAGACGACCATGACGGGTACGCCGATGCGTCCGGCGATTTTAGCCGCTGCCGCCGTGCCCTATGCGGCGCTTGAGCCCGGCGGCGCGTTTCGTTTGCTCGTGGTCGGCGGCAGCCAGGGCGCGCGGATCATGGCCGACGTCGTGCCCGGCGCGATCGAGAGGCTGGAGCCGGCGCTGTGGCCACGCCTCGTGCTCACTCAACAGGTCCGTGACGAAGACATGGCCCGCGTTCGCGCGGTCTACGACCGTCTGAAACTTGAAGTCGAGTTGCAGCCTTTTTTCGGTGACTTGCCGGCACGGCTGGCGGCAAGCCATCTCGTTGTGTCGCGGTCCGGCGCGGGAACGGTTGCCGAACTGGCCGCGATCGGCCGGCCATCCATTCTGGTTCCATTGCCCGGCGCGCTCGATCAAGACCAGTTCGCCAATGCCGGCGTGCTCGCGAATGCCGGCGGCGCGATTCGTATCGCACAGACGGACTTCACCCCGGATCGCCTCGCCGCTGAGATTGCGGCTCTGGCCGCCGAGCCCACTCGCCTCGCCGCAATGGCGGCGGGTGCGCGCGGGGCGGGGACGCTGAATGCCGCCGAGCGGCTCGCCGATCTGGTGACACGGGTGGCGGGCCTGTAAGCCGTCATTGCCTCTTGTCAGACCCCGCCGAAGCGGGGCATCAAGCCTTTCAATTCGGATACTGGTCAGGACGCCCTATGAGACTGCCGCGCGAAATCGGCCCCATTCATTTCGTCGGCATCGGCGGCATCGGCATGAGCGGCATCGCCGAGGTGCTTTGCAATCTTGGCTACACTGTCCAAGGCTCGGACGCTTCTGAAAGCGCCAACGTCGCAAGGCTGCGCGAGAAGGGCATCACGATCAATGTCGGTCATCGCGCCGACAATGTGACCGGCGCGGACGTCGTCGTTGTCTCTACCGCGATCAAGCGCGACAATCCCGAACTGCTCGCAGCGCGCGCGCAGCGCATTCCCGTCGTGCGCCGCGCAGAGATGCTTGCCGAATTGATGCGCCTCAAAAGTTGCGTCGCCATTGCTGGCACACATGGCAAGACCACGACGACTTCGATGGTCGCGGCATTGCTCGACGCCGGCGATTTCGATCCCACCGTGATCAATGGCGGCATCATCAACGCCTACGGCACCAATGCGCGGCTCGGCGCGGGCGAGTGGATGGTGGTCGAGGCCGACGAAAGCGACGGCACGTTTTTGAAACTGCCGGCCGATGTCGCCATCGTCACCAATGTCGATCCCGAACATCTCGATCACTTCAAGACATTCGATGCCGTGCAGGAGGCGTTCCGCACCTTCGTCGAGAACGTGCCGTTTTATGGCTTCGCAGTGATGTGCATCGACCATGCTGTCGTGCAGACGCTGGTCGGCAAGATCGAAGATCGGCGCATCATTACCTACGGCGAAAATCCGCAGGCCGACGTGCGGCTGGTGGCGCTGGCGCCGTCCGGCGGTGGTTCGTCCTTCCAGGTCGAATTCCGCGACCGCAAGGCCAACACCACGCACGCCATCGCCGATCTGATGCTGCCGATGCCCGGCCGCCACAACGCCCTCAACGCGACGGCGGCGATCGCGGTCGCGCATGAACTCGGCATGTCGGACGATGCGATCCGCAAGGCGCTGGCCGGCTTCGGCGGCGTCAAGCGACGCTTTACCAAGACCGGCGATTGGAACGGCGTCACGATCATCGACGATTACGGCCATCACCCGGTGGAAATTTCCGCCGTGCTGCGCGCGGCGCGCGACTCGACGAAGAACAAGGTCATCGCCGTGGTGCAGCCGCATCGGTTTACGCGGTTGCAGTCGTTGTTCGAAGAATTCTGCACCTGCTTCAACGATGCCGACACGGTCATCGTGGCCGACGTCTATCCGGCGGGCGAAGCGCCGATCGCCGGCATCGATCGCGATAATTTCGTGCTCGGTTTGCGCGCGCATGGCCACCGCGAGGTTATTCCGTTGCAGGAGTCGTCGGCGCTGGCCGGCGTCGTGCATGGCGTCGCGAAGCCCGGCGATTATGTCGTGCTGCTCGGCGCCGGCAACATCACGCAGTGGGCCTACGCACTGCCGGCCGAGTTGCAGGCGCTGGGGTGACAAGAGCGATGTTCGGCACCGTCATCTCATCACAACGCGGACGGCTCTCTCCCCCCTTGTGGGGGAGAGGTGGAGAGGGGGGTATCTCGAAGTCAGTCGCTTGTTTCTTACCCCCCTCCCTGACCCTCCCCCACAACGGGGCAGAGAACAGAGACGGTGCGCCCGGCCATGACAAACTTGTTGGCTGTCTTTTGGACGGGACCTGATGACCTTCCCGGACATCATGCACGATCTGAAAGCCGCGATGCCCGAATTGCGCGGACGGTTGCTCGCGAATGAATCGCTAAGCCCGCTGACATGGTTTCGTGTCGGCGGCGTCGCGCAAATACTGTTCACGCCCGCGGACGAGGACGATCTCGCATACTTCCTCGCGCATCTGGCGCCCGATATCCCCGTCATGGTCATCGGCGTCGGCTCCAACCTGATCGTGCGCGACGGCGGCATCGAAGGCGTCGTCATCCGCTTGTCGCCGCGCGGCTTCGGTGCGGTAACGACGGACGGCGATACGATCACAACGGGCACGGCCGCGCTGGACAAGCGCGTTGCCGAATCTGCAGCTGTTGCGAATATTGCAGGTCTCGAATTTTACTTCGGCATTCCCGGTTCGATCGGCGGTGCGCTGCGCATGAATGCAGGTGCGAACGGCGGCGAGACCAAGGATGTGTTGATAGCCGCGCGCGGCATCGGTCGTGACGGCACGAGGCACACTTTCGACAATGCCGACATGCAATTCGTCTATCGCGGCAACGGCGTCGATCCCTTTGTCATCTTCACGTCAGCGACATACAAAGGCGTCATCGCGTCACCGGATTCCATTCGCGCAACGATGGCCAAGGTGCAGAACCACCGCGAGACCGCACAGCCGATCCGCGAAAAGACAGGCGGCTCGACTTTCAAAAATCCGCCCGGTCATAGTGCATGGAAGCTGATCGATGCCGCCGGCTGTCGCGGCCTGCGCGTCGGCGGTGCGCAGGTCTCGGAGATGCACTGCAACTTTCTTATCAATACCGGCGAGGCCACGGCTAACGAAATCGAGACGTTGGGGGAGACCGTCCGCGCCCGCGTGAAAGACAATTCGGGGGTAGAGTTGGAGTGGGAGATCAAGCGAATCGGAATGAAGTGATCGTCATTCCGGGATGCTTCATCGCAGTCGGCGACAGCCGACGAAGATGACGCAGGCCCGGAATCCATAACCCCTGTCTGGGAGTATGGATTCCGGGCTCACGTGGTCTTCGCCAAAATTGACCGTTGTCAATTTTGACTCGACCGCGCGCCCCGGAATGACGACCGGGTTATAGGAAGAAATTATGTCGAAGCTCATCACCATCCTGTTCGGCGGCCTGAACAAAGAACGCCTCGTGTCGGTCGCGACCGCGCAGGCGCTGCACACAGCGCTACCTGATGCGGATTTGTGGTTCTGGGATGCCGACGACAGCGTCCATGAAACGTCTCCGGGCAAACTGCTCGCGCATGCCAAGCCGTTCGAGGAACCGTTCAAGCCGGATGGTCGCGGCATCGGACGCCTCGCGCAGGCCCTCGACAGAGCCCGGGCCGAGAGCCGCTTGCTGGTGCTGGGGCTACACGGCGGCAGCGCCGAGAACGGCGAATTGCAGGCGATGTGCGAATGGCGCGGCGTTGCCTTCACGGGCTCCGGGTCGGCGTCGTCGCATCTCGCCTTCGACAAGATTGCGGCCAAGACCTTCGCGGCCATCGCGGGCGTCGTGTCGCCAGGCGAGGTAGCCCTGAAAGATATGGAGACGGCGTTAGCCCAATATGGCCGCTTGATTGCGAAGCCCGCGCGCGACGGATCGAGCTACGGGCTGATCTACGTCAACGCCACGCAAGACATCGTCGCCGTCCGCAATGCGGCCAAGACCGAAGACTACCTGATCGAGCCCTTTATCTCGGGTGTCGAAGCGACATGCGGCGTGCTGGAGGGGCTGGACGGTTCGGTCATCGCGCTGCCGCCGGTCGAGATCATTCCGGCCGATGGCGGCTTCGACTACACCGCGAAATATCTGGCGAAATCGACGCAGGAGATATGCCCCGGCCGCTTTGCGCCGGAGGTGACCGCAAAGATCATGGATCAAGCGGTCCGCGCCCACAAAGCGCTGTCCTGCCGGGGCTATTCGCGCTCGGATTTTATCCTCTCGGATCGCGGGCCTGTCTATCTCGAAACCAATACGTTGCCGGGCCTGACGAAAGCTTCGCTCTATCCCAAGGCGCTGGCCGCGCAGGGCATCACCTTCGCCGATTTCCTTCGGGACCAGATCGAGATCGCGACGCGACGGGTCGCGGGCGGCAGACAAGCCTCGAATTGACGACTTCGCCGGTTCCGCGGCCATAGCGGCCGCAAATGGTTCAGGAAACACGCCAAATCGTGCCGTGCCTGCCAAGGCTTTACCATTTGTTTACCAGGACGACCGAAGGTTAACGCTGGTCGCGCATGT
>JANMAN010000197.1:0-5801 GCA_031359885.1 Tardiphaga sp.
GGCGAATCGCCGTCGCTGCGCCGTGTCGCGGCCCCTGCGATGACCGCGTTCACGGATTTCCTGTCGCAGCGCGACGCGATCGTCGGGGTGTGTTTCGTGATGCTGTTCAAATTCACCGACGCCTTCGCCGGGGCGATGACGGTGCCGTTCATCATCGACACAGGATACACGCGCAACGATAACGCCATCATCGTCAAAGGCGTCGGCCTCGCCGCCACGCTGATCGGCGGCTTCGCCGGCGGTTTCATGGCGCGCGCGGTGCCGCTGGTGTGGTGCCTTTGGATCGGCGGGCTATTGCAGACGATTTCGAATTTGACGTTCACATGGCTGGCGCTGGTCGGGCCGCAGCAATGGGCGCTGACCGTGGCGGTCAGCGTTGAAGCCTTCACCGGCGCGATCGGCACGGTGATCTTCGTGGCCTACCTGTCAGCGCTCTGCAACAACCCGCTGCACACGGCCACGCAATACGCGCTGCTGACGGCGCTAGCGTCGGTCGGCCGCATCTATCTGTCGTCGGGCGCGGGCTACGTCGCCAGCGCCACGGGATGGCCGCTGTTCTTCGCCGTAAGCGTTCTGGTCGCGATCCCGAGCCTGATCCTGTTAGCTTGGCTGCAACACCGCGGCCATTTCGCGACGGTCGGGATGGCGCGAGTGCCGGCTTAAACCCTGCTCATCAGCTTCAAGACCGCCTGAAAGCGCACGCTGCGCTTGCCGGCCAGCGCGGTACCTTCGAGTTCGGCTCGCTCGGCCTCGCATGTGCCACCGAAGCCGATGCCGACGTCATGGCCGCCGAAAATCGGATGCTCGCCTCGCGCCGCCGTGTGTTCTTGATTGAGGATTTCGCCGCGCCACCGGCCGTTCGCCGACGAATAGGAGCCGAGATAATAAAAGAACGCATCCCCGCCGAGGATGCGGCCGTCATTGAGCAGCATCACGCCGGTCAATCCGCCGACGACGCCGTCGAGCATTTTCAGATGGATCGAATACAGCCCGTTGGCGATGCCGCCCTCGCCGACCGAGCCGGCCGGCGGCAGCGCGTCCTCTTCGAGCGGCGACATGATCGAACGGAAGACCGCGTTCGGCATCTGCGGCGAAGACCCGGAGAAATGGTACGTTTCGCCCACCGGCTTGCCGATCACGTTGACCATGGCAACGTCTTGCCCAAGCAACGAAGGATGATCCGGATCGTCGTTATGCCTGCGGCTGGTGATCTCCGCGTGGATATCGCCGTCGATCTCCTGGTAGGTGCCGATATGCGCAAAGCCCGAATTGCCGCCGAGAAATTGGCCGTCACGGACATAAGACACGCTGCGCCCGGCAACGTCGTCGACAAAAAATTCGCTTTTATAAAATCCGAGAAACACTGCAGCCCCCTGCCTTTGCTGTGTTTAGCGGATATTCTTTGGCGGGTCACCCCGCGAGATATGTCGATGCCGATTCGGAACAATGACGGACGTATCTGAACAAAGACGGCTTTCGCCCGTTGCTTTGACATCCCGCCGTGGCGCATCACTGATGATGTCGATGCGCCGCCGGCGCTCCCAAAATAAGAGTACCGATGGCCGCCACACCGAAATCAAAAAAGCGCACCGACCAAAAAGCCAGCCCTCAACGCATCCAGGAAGGAAAACCATTTCCGCTTGGAGCAACCTGGGATGGTCTCGGAGTCAACTTCGCGTTGTTCTCGGCGCATGCCGAAAAAGTCGTGCTGTGTCTCTTCGACGATGATGGCCAGACCGAGCTCGAACGCATTGAGCTACCCGAATATACCGACGAAGTCTGGCACGGTTATCTGCCGGACGCGCGGCCGGGCCAGGTCTACGGCTATCGCGTTTATGGCGCGTATCTGCCGAAACAAGGCCATCGCTTCAATCACCACAAGCTGCTGCTCGACCCCTATGCCAAGCAGATCGTCGGCGAGCTGACCTGGGATCACGCGCTGTTCGGTTACACGATCGGCCACAAGGACGCCGATCTGTCGTTCGACAAGCGCGATAGCGCAGCCTTCATGCCGAAGTGCCGGGTCATCGATCCGGCGTTCACCTGGGGCGGCGACCGCAAGCCGGATACCCCTTGGGAACGAACGATCTTCTACGAAGCGCATGTGCGCGGCTTCACGATGAAGCATCCGGCCGTGGCATCTGCGGTTCGCGGCACGTTCGCCGGACTGATGAATCACGGCGTCGTCGATTACATCCGCGACCTCGGCATCACCGCGATCGAATTGCTGCCGATCCACGCTTACATCGACGACAGCTATCTCGTCGAAAAGGGCCGGCGCAATTATTGGGGCTACAACACGATCGGCTTCTTCGCGCCGATGCAGCGTTATCTTTCGAGCCCGTTCGTCAACGAGTTCAAGGAAATGGTGGCGCAATTCCACCGCGCCGGCATCGAGGTCATTCTCGACGTCGTCTACAACCACACCGCCGAAGGCAACGAACTCGGACCGACGCTGTCGTTCAAGGGCATCGACAACGCATCCTATTATCGGATGCCGGCCGACAAGCGTTACTACATCAACGACACCGGCACCGGAAACACGGTCAATCTCAGCCATCCGCGCGTCTTGCAGATGGTTGCGGATTCGCTGCGCTATTGGGCGCAGGACATGCGCGTCGACGGTTTTCGTTTCGACCTCGCGACAATCTTGGCACGCGAGCCTTACGGATTCGATGAAGGCGGCGGCTTTCTCGACGCGTGCCGGCAAGACCCGGTGCTCAGTCAGGTCAAGCTGATCGCCGAGCCGTGGGATTGCGGCCCCGGCGGTTATCAGGTCGGCCAGTTCTCCCCCGGTTGGGCGGAATGGAACGACAAATTCCGCGACACCGCGCGTTCGTTCTGGAAAGGCGACGACAGCAAGCTGGCCGATTTCGCCACGCGGATGTCGGCGTCGCCGGACCTGTTCAACAAGCGCGGTCGCCGTCCGTGGTCCACCGTGAATTTCGTCACCGCGCATGACGGTTTCACGCTGAACGATCTCGTCTCCTACAATGAGAAGCACAACAGCGATAACGGCGAGAACAACCAGGACGGCCACTCGCACAATATTTCATGGAATCACGGCGTCGAAGGCCCGACCGACGATCTCGACATCAAGCGGCTCCGGCTGCGGCAGATGAAGAACCTCATGGCGACGACGCTGTTCGCACGTGGCACGCCGTTGATTCTTGCCGGCGACGAGATCGCTCGCACGCAGAAGGGCAACAACAACGCCTACGGCCAGGACAACGACATCTCGTGGCTGGATTGGGAAAACATCGACGACGACGGCTGGGATATGCGCAACTTCACGCGCCGGCTGATCGACATCCGTCAGAAGCAGCCGCTGTTTCATCGCGGGCGATTTCTTACCGGCAACCTCAACGATGACGGCGTCAAAGACGTCACTTGGTTCGATCCGACCGGCAATGAGATGAGCACCGAACAGTGGACCGATCCCAATGCACGCACCGTGCAGATGTTGCTCGACGGCCGCGCGCAGGCAACCGGCATCCGTCGCAGAGGGTCGGACTTAACTTTGCTGCTGATGATCAACGCGCATTACGAGACGATTCGTTTTGCGTTTCCGCAGAACGAAAAAGGCAAGGTGTGGAAGTTGTTAATCGAGACCCACGATACCGGGCGGCAGTTGCCGCATCTGGAATTCGGCGAGCATTACGACATCGAGGGCCGCTCGATGGCGCTGTGGGAAATCCGCTCGCCGAATTGAGAGCATGCCTTGCGTGAGCTGAAGCATCGTTGAATCAATTTTGTCATTCCGGGATGCGTCTTCGGTCGGCGAAGCCGGCCTGAAGATGCAGGCCCGGAATCCATACTCCCTGTGGGGATTATGGATTCCCAGTTGTGCAATTGCACAACTTGGCTCGCGTCGCACGCAACTGTTCCAACGCATTTTGCGTCGGAACAGTTGCGATGCTCGCGCCCCGGAATGACGCCGTTATGTTGGTACGTCATCGCAACTCATCATGAACCCTAATACCGCCCCGTCCGCCGCGAACGCTTTTTCATCTCGGGCTTGGGCGGCGCGGGCTGTGGTTCTGTTTCCTCCGCATTCGACGGTGCAAGCTGCGACGCTGCGGGCGCAGCGGCGGGCTTGCTGTCGGCCACCTCGCGCGGCGGCGCTTCGGCAGGGCGCTCGGCCGGCATCAACGGCGCGATCTGCGGCATCGGTTCGTAAATCATCCACTGACAAATGCGATAGCCGCCTCGGCGCTCGGCGATGTCGAGATGGATGTGGTCCTCGTGATAGCCGTCCGAGCCCGGCCCCAGCACCGTGGTGAAGCGCGCACAGACCGATTGCGCGATTTTTTCTCTGATCTCGCGGCCTGCCCCGCGATCGGTCAGCGACACGAACTGCCCGTTTGCGAATTTCACGCCGCGCAAATCGAGCGCATTGGCGCGGCCGTGTTCCGACATCTTAGCGCCGACGACGCGATTGCGACCACGGCAGTCGAAGGAGTCGAAATTATCGAGCTCCGCTAACGACGTCCCAAGCGAGGCGGCGAACGGCGCCATGTCGTCGCGCAGCCATCCGGCGATCGCCGTCGCCATCTCGCAACGCAAGGTCGCAGCAGGCTTCAGCGGCACCCGGCCTTTGCCGGGAATCATGACGGCTTCGAGCCGCACCAAATCGGTCCCACCGCACGAACCGGGGCCGGTGATATCGGGAATCGACGGAGCGACCGCGATCTGGTCGGTGAGAGCCACACGGCATGCCGACAGCGCGGGCGGCTGTGGCGGCGCAGCTGGCTCCGCCGTTTGTTGGGGAGCCTGAGGCGGCGGCGCGCTTGGCGGCGGCGGATCGGCTTGCGCCGGCCGGCTTTCCGGCAACGGAACCGGTTCGGCCCGTTCGCGCGGCAGTTCGAGGGCCGGCGCTTCGACGGGACGCGGCTTCGGCAGTGGCACGCCGGCCAACGCTTTCGGCTTGGCCGAGCGTCGCGGCGGGCCAAAATCCTGAAAGAGATTTCCGAACGGGCTGCTGCTCCGCGCCTCCGCCGGCGTCGATGCCGCCCACAGACCAAGCGCCAGCGCGCTCGCCATCGCGGTTTGGCCGCAGGCGATCAGCCCACAAGGCCATTTGCGGCGGCGCATCGGCACGCTAAAGTTCACCCGGACACCGGTGACGCCATGGCCGGACGAGAACAATTTCAGGAGGAACGTTTCGATGCTCGGGTTGATGCAAGACTGGCCTTTGCTTTGCCATCGGATCATTGAACACGCCGCGCAGGTGCACGGCAATCAGGAAGTCGTCAGCCGGTCGGTCGAAGGCCCCATCGTCCGCACAACCTACGCGCAGATTCACCAGCGTGCGTTGAAAGTCAGCCAGCAACTCGAGCGCGCCGGCGTCAAGCTCGGCGACCGCGTCGCCACTATCGCATGGAATACCGCACGGCATCTCGAATGTTGGTACGGCATCATGGGCATCGGCGCCATCTGCCATACGGTCAACCCACGTCTGTTCCCCGAGCAGATCGCGTGGATCGTCAATCACGCCGAAGACAAGGTGATGATCACCGATCTCACCTTTGTTCCGATTCTGGAGAAGCTCGCCGACAGGCTGCCGAGCGTCGAGCGGTACGTGATCCTGACCGACGCCGCCCACATGCCGCAGACCACGCTGAAGAACGCGGTCGCCTATGAGGAATGGCTCAAGGAAGCGGACGGCGACTTCCAATGGAAGACCTTCGACGAAAATAACGCCGCGGCGATGTGCTACACCTCAGGCACGACCGGCGATCCGAAGGGCGTGCTGTATTCGAATCGCTCGAACGTGCTACACGCCTTGATGGCGAACAACG
>JANMAN010000230.1:0-3649 GCA_031359885.1 Tardiphaga sp.
CCGCATTATTCGGTGGACGGTTGCGCGACGAACGCTTGACGGCTTTTCGCGGTCCACGCGGTTCACCCATGAACCTGCCGACGCGCATCAGCGACCAACCCATATCGCATGCAGTGCGGTTAAGTATGCCAATTCGTTAAACCGGTCGCGAAACTTCGACGGGTTGCAGGAACGGAATCGACGGTTTCGGATTGTATGCTTCAGCAGGTCAAGGATGAACCCGATGACGCAGCGACTTCAGTGGCACACAGGTGGCGAGCAAGCTTGGCTTGCATTGCTGGTCCAAACCTTCGAGACCGCGTCTCGCGAGCCGATGACGACTTGCACACCCGCGACGCTGGCAGCCTTGAAAGCTCAATTGGCGCGTCCTGCCGCCGCAAGCGGGAAAATTTGTTTGCACTGACGAGCGCAAGCAACTTTCGATTGACGCCGGCCACTTGGCCGGCGTTTTGCGTTTGGCTAGGTTGCGTAATTGCAGGCCGCTATGCGGCGGAAGACTGATCTCCTCGCTTCCATTCACCAGACAATTCTCTACAAGGTGCAACATTGCCAAGACGGAACTTTGGTTGCTGGAGGTTGGAATGTTGAGCCGAGCGCTCATGTTAGCGACGGTGATGCTTTCGATACTGGCCGCAGCGCCGGACGCCGAGGCGCAGAATCTCGACGCCGGCAAATCCGCGTCGCAGATTTTCAGCAGCACGTGTACCGCCTGTCATAAAAGCCAGCGTGGTCTGCTCAAGACCGTGCAGCCGGGCTCGCTGCCTGGTTTTCTGCGCGAGCATTATACGACCAGCCGCGAGATGGCAGGCCAGCTGTCCGCTTATCTGCTGTCGAACGGCGCAACCGATCCGCGCGGTGCCGGCGGTCTAACCAAGCAAGGGCAGAGCGCCAAATCCGGCGGGCAGGGTGAGCCGTTGCCGGCCGAACCCTCGGGACGCCGACAGCGTCCGGGCCAGAACCAGGACGCAGCGCGTCCCGACGGAGATGGTCTTGCGCCGGTCGATCCGCGCACCGGCCGTCCCAAGCGGAACCGCGCCGAGCAGCAGCCTGCCTTGGGACCCGACGGTCAGCCTGTCGATCCGGCGCAAGCTCGCCAAAAGCAGAAGATGGGCAAGAAGAAAGGTCGCGACGAGGCTCCGAAAACGACGCCTGCGCCGGTCGACGTCGCCAAACCCGACGCCTCGAAGCCGGATGCGACGCCGGGCGATATGCCACAGCCGCCCGAGCCTGCTCCTGTCGTCATCGATCCGAAGATCGACGCGCCGAAGTCCGAGCCGACGCGGCCCAACGGAAATGCATTCGAGCCGACGCCGTTGCGATCCGATCCGGTGCCGCAGGTGACGCCTGCGCCGAGGTCCGTCGAGACGGAATCGCGCCCGGCCGCGGTTCCGAATGAGCCGTCCGCCCCGCCGCCGGCTGCGGCCCCCGAGCCGAGCGAAGCGCCGTCGCGCCCGACCATCAGCGTGACGCCGCCGCCGCCGCCCGCGCCACCGTCATCAGGTCCGCCGGTGCCGCCGATCTCGCAGTAACGCACGCACGAAAAAAGCCCGGTCTCGCGACCGGGCTTTTTGTTTTTTGGTCATTGCGAGGCGTAACCCTTCTTCGCGTGAGAAGGAGGGTTACGACGACGCAATCCAGTTTCTTGCTTGCTTCTGAAGAACTGGATTGCTTCGCGCATCGCATATTGGCCAATCGGCCAACATGCGATCGCTCGCAATGACAATAGGACTTACTTCTCGCCGTCGTCGTCGCCCTGTGCGTCCGGATCGAAGAACTCACCGGCGGCAGCGAGCGCCTCAGCGGCGGCGTCCTGGTCTTCCTGACGCGACGTGATGTCCTCGCCGCGATTGATGCGTTCGGCTTCGTCGGCGGAACGGGCGACCGTGACCGACACCGAGACTTCGACTTCCGGATGCACGGCGATCGAAATCGAATGCTTGCCGATCGTCTTGATCGGTGCGTCGAGCAGCACCTGGCTGCGCGCGAAGGTGATGCCGTCGCTTTCGAACGAGGCGATGATGTCGCGGACCGAAACCGAACCGAACAACTGGCCGGTTTCCGACGCCTGACGGATGACGACGACGTTGCGGCCGTCGATCTTCTCGGCAACCTTCTCGGCTTCGCCCTTGGCTTCCAGATTGCGCGCTTCGAGGTCGGCCTTCATGCCTTCATACTTGCCGCGATTGTCGGCCGTGGCGCGCAGCGCCTTGCCGCGCTTGAGCAGAAAGTTTCGGGCATAGCCGTCCTTGACGCGAACGACTTCGCCCATCTGACCGAGCTTGCCGACGCGCTCCAACAAAATAACTTCCATAATGATTCTCCTTTGAGGGTGTGATGTGTGAGTGGTTTACGTGATGGGAACAGGCGGAAGAGGTATTCGCCGGCGAAAGTCGAACATCGCGTCGGCGAGGCCGAGCACGATCAGTCCGATCACCGGCCAGCCGAAAATGCCGACGAAGACGTAGACGCTGCCGAGCCACAATGCGCGGTTGGCGCGGCCGCGCGTGATCGCATGCAGCGTGGCAAGTCCCGTCAGCGCAAACGCCATCAGCAACGTCGCGCTCGCGATCTGCGCGACGATGCCGAGCAGCCCGCCGACGAAACTCAATCCGAGTGCCACGCATAGCGCGACCAACGTCATCGGCGGCAACGCAGCCGAAGTCAGGTCCGGCCATGTCCGCTTCAGCCGGCCGGAGGTCAGCGTGATGCGGCCGGCGAGCCAGAGGTTGAGCGTCAGCGTCATGATCGCGGCGATGGCGGCCGCGGCCGGAGCGATCGTCACCAGCGCGTCCATCATGCCCTGCGACTCGCCGCCGGTCGGCGCTTCCGGCGTGGCACCGCGTATGTTCATCATGCGCGAAAGGCCGCGTCGCAGCGCCGCGGTGATCGTCTCGGCATCGCCGCCGAGCGTCAGCAACGCGGCCATCGTGGTGAGCGTGGCGAAGCCTGCGATCCAAACCAAAAGCCGACCCGGCGGATACCATTCCACGGCGGGCGGCGTCGCGGCGTCGGGTGAGGTGACGTCGCCAGGACGGCCCAGCATCGCCAAGTGGCCGAGCCACCAGGCGGGCAGGCCGACCGTCAGCACGAATGCGCCGAGATATGGCATGCCGAACAGCAGGCCGAGCGCCGTGGCTGCGGAAATGCCGCCGATCGCTGCGTAAAGCGGGCTCCAGCCCATCGCAGCGACCATCAGCGGCAGCGGCGCGAGATAGAACAGGATGATCGAGACCAGCGCGCCCGAAATGATCGACGCAAACATCAGCGCCGAGGCGGCGCCCGCGGCAAGCGCGATAAGGATGTGCATGATCATGAGCTGTCCCGCTCCTTTCGAGCGGTTAGATGACCGTCAGCGGAAACCGCAGCGATCACCAACTATCTGGAGTTTTCCTGGGTGTCTCGATCGACCTGACCGAATTCAAACCAGGATGCTCGACGCGTCGCGAGACGGGCCGGCGCATTTGACGCCTACGTAGCGCAACAGCCGTGCAGGATCAATCACCGAGATGGCCTGGATGGAAGAAGGCTGCCGTGAGGAACCGGCTATTTCGGGAATTTTAGCCCGTTCGCACGCAAAGGTTGCATATTTGCTAAAACTAGAGAACTATACTCTTGCGTGCATTATTTAACAGTACGCGTAAAAGGAGTA
>JANMAN010000240.1:0-3136 GCA_031359885.1 Tardiphaga sp.
CAACGTCAACGGCGGCGCGATCGCGATCGGCCATCCGGTCGGCGCATCGGGCGCGCGCGTGCTGGTCACGTTGTTGCTCGAGATGCAGAAGCGCGATTCCAAAAAGGGTCTCGCGACCTTGTGCATCGGCGGCGGCATGGGCATCGCAATGTGCATCGCACGGGACTGATCGTCATGTGCGCTGCAACTCGATGTGCAATGTGCATTGCACGCGATTGATGTTGCGGCACAGCGTGATGAAAAGTTCGTCGCGCTTTATTCGACGAACTTGCTACAACACAAATGCTCGGCGCTTGCGCCGGGCATTTTTTTCTTTGAAGTTCGTCGAAGGGCCGCAACAGGTTCGGCCTATAAAAAAATTACGAGGGGAGATTCAAGATGGCACGAGTTGCATTGGTGACCGGCGGAACGCGCGGCATCGGCGGGGCGATCAGTAAGGCTTTGAAGGCGGCGGGTTACAATGTCGCGGCGACGTATGCGGGCAATGACGCGGCAGCGGAGGCGTTCAAGGCCGAGACCGGCATTCCGGTTTACAAATGGGACGTCGCATCGTTCGAGGCCTGTGCCGAAGGCGTCAAAAAAGTCGAGGCCGAGATCGGCCCTGTGGATGTTCTCATCAACAATGCCGGCATCACCAAGGACGGCGCGTTCCACAAAATGACGCCGGAGCAGTGGCACGCTGTCATCAACACGAACCTCGGATCGTTGTTCAACATGACGCGTCAGGTGATCGAAGGCATGCGCGCGCGCAAATTCGGCCGCGTGATTTCGATCTCGTCGATCAACGGCCAGAAAGGCCAGTTCGGCCAGGTCAATTACTCCGCGGCAAAAGCCGGCGACATCGGCTTCACCAAAGCGCTCGCACTTGAGAACGCCAAGCTCGGCATCACCGTCAACGTGATCTGCCCCGGTTAAATCAACACCGAGATGGTGCAGGCCGTGCCGAAGGATGTTTTGGAGAAAAGCATCCTGCCGCTGATACCGCTCAATCGTTTGGGCGAGCCCGAGGAAATCGCACGCAGCGTCGTGTTTCTTGCCGCGGACGATGCCGGCTTCATCACCGGTTCGACGCTGACGGTGAATGGCGGGCAGTACCACGCTTGATGCGTGTCATTCCGGGATGGACCATACGTTGGCGTTTGCCGACGTATGGTCCAGGCCCGGAATCCATAACCCCTGCCGGGCGTATGGATTCCGGGCTCATGCGATCATCGCGCATTGACGCAAGCGTCAATTCGCTCGATCACATGCCCCGGAATGACGAAAGTTTTGACTGGCGCCATGTCTCCCCGCACCGCGACTTTGATCGGCCTCACCGCAATCCTGATGTGGTCGTTGCTGTCGGTGATGACCGTCGCGACCGGCGCGATCCCGGCCTTTCAACTGCTGGCGATGACCTTCGCGATCGGTGCGCTCGCGAGTTTCAGTCTGCGACCCCAAGCGGTGCGCGCATTGCGGCAATCGCCGCTCGCATGGAGCGTCGGCGTCGGCGGGCTGTTCGGCTATCACGCGCTGTATTTTCTGGCGTTGAGGCTCGCGCCGCCAGCCGAAGCGGGGCTGCTGAATTATCTCTGGCCGTTGCTGATCGTTCTGTTCTCGTCGCTGCTGCCGGGCGAGCACCTCAAGCGACATCACATCGTCGGCGCGCTGCTCGGCCTCGTCGGCACGATCTTGTTGCTCGCCGGGAATATCGACCTGACCGCGACGCGCTCGCAGATCGCAGGTTTCGCTGCGGCACTGGCAGCGGCCTTTGTCTGGGCTGGCTATTCGGTGATGTCGCGACGTCTCAAGGCCGTGCCGACCGATGCTGTGGCGGGCTTCTGCGCGGTAACGGCGTTGCTCGCCGCGCTTGTCCATGGCGCGATCGAGTCGACCGTCGTGCCCGATACGCTGCTGGCGTGGATCGCCGTGGTCGCGCTCGGCATCGGCCCGGTCGGTGCAGCGTTTTATGCGTGGGATATCGGCATGAAGCGCGGCGACATTCGCGTGCTCGGGGCTGCGTCCTATGCAACGCCGTTGCTCTCGACGGGATTTCTAATTGCCGCCGGCTACGCACAGCCGAGCGCCAACATTGCAGTGGCAGCGGCGCTGATCGCCGGCGGTGGGTTGATCGCCGCGAAAGACATGGTCTGGCGACGCAAAACCATGGCCTAAAGGTTCGGCTCCCAACCGTTCGGGGCCATCTCGAACATCGCGAAATCGAAGCCCGGCGATACCGTACACCCGACAAGCGTCCAGTCTCCGGTCGTCTCCGCCGCCTGCCACGCCTGCGCCGGCACGATCGCCTGCGGCTGCGCACCGGCGAAGATCTCATCGCCGAGCGTCACGCTTCGCGTGCCGGTCCTATCGGCGATCCGCAACACAAGCGGATCGCCCGCATAGAAGTGCCAGACCTCGACGGCATCGATGCGGTGCCAGTGCGAACGTTCGTTGCGCGCGAGCAGAAAATAGATCGCCGTCGATGCAGCGCGACCATCGGCATCGCAGGCCGCGTCCCGAAACGTCTCGCGATAGTGTCCGCCTTCGGGATGCGGCTTGAGATCGAGCTGCGCGATGATCTCGGCGGCGGTGGTCATGATGCCGTTAGCCTTTGTTCTTGCGCTCGCGCAGTTCGCCGAACACATCCGCCGCGCTCCTGCCGGCAAGACCCACGGCCGCAGCGACCGACGCCACATCGGCGCGTAAAAACGTGTTGGCTTTTTTCTCGTCGCCGATCGTGACCGGGATCGTCGGCTTGCCTGCGGCACGCAACGTCGTCACCTCTTGGGCTCGCGCTTTCAACGCCTCGTTGTCCGGTTCGATGCCCAGCGCGAATTTGACGTTCGATGCCGTGTATTCGTGGCCGCAATAGACTTTGAAATCGCCCGACAGCGCGCGCAGTTTCAACAGCGAGTCCCACATCATCGGATAGGTGCCCTCGAACACGCGGCCGCAGCCGATCGAGAACAGCGCATCAGCGGTGAATGCGGCTTTGTCGTCGTCGAACACATACGAGATGTGGTCCAGCGTATGGCCGGGTGTTTCCAAGACGCGCGCGGTCAAACCGCCGACCACGACACGGTCGCCTTCCTTGACGCGCAAATCGACCTGCTTGATCTCGGCCTTCTTGTCGTGCGGTGCGACGACGCGGCACGTG
>JANMAN010000258.1:0-1914 GCA_031359885.1 Tardiphaga sp.
ATTGAGATTGCCTCCTCACCCGTCGTCTCGCTGCGCTCGCCGCCACCCTCTCCCACGAGGGGAGAGGGGAAAGAATCAGTGCCCGCCGCAGCCCCGCGCAACATCTGCTGCGTCGGCGACGACGATCAATCGATCTATGGCTGGCGCGGCGCGGAGGTCGATAACATTCTGCGCTTCGATCATGATTTCCCCGGCGCGAAGGTCATCCGGCTCGAACGCAATTATCGCTCGACCGGCCATATCCTTGCAGCCGCTTCGCATCTGATCGCGCATAATGAAGGCCGGCTCGGCAAAACCTTGCGCACGGAAGACGTCGACGGCGAAAAGGTGACCGTGACAGGCTCGTGGGATTCCGAAGAGGAAGCCCGTGCTATCGGCGAAGAGATCGAGCAGTTGCAGCGCGCCGGCAACAAGCTGAACGAGGTCGCCATTCTAGTGCGCGCCTCGTTCCAGATGCGCGAATTCGAGGACCGTTTCGTCACGCTCGGGCTTCCCTACCGCGTGATCGGCGGGCCGCGTTTTTACGAACGCGCGGAAATTCGCGATGCGCTAGCCTATCTGCGCGTCATCAATTCGCCGGCCGACGATCTCGCCTTCGAGCGCATCGTCAACGTGCCGAAGCGTGGCCTCGGGGACGCCACCGTGCAGATGCTGCATGACATCGGCCGCAAGCGCCGCATTCCGTTGAGCGAGGCAGCACGCGCGGTCGTCGAGACCGACGAGTTGAAACCGAAGGCGCGCGGCAGCCTGCGCGAGCTGATGCTCAATTTCGAGCGTTGGCGCACGCAGCGCGAAGTGATCTCGCACACCGAACTCGCCGAGATCGTGCTCGACGAGAGCGGCTACACCGAGATGTGGCAGAAGGATCGCTCGGCCGATGCCGCGGGCCGGCTCGAAAACCTGAAAGAACTCGTCCGCTCGATGGAGGAGTTCGAAAATCTTCAGGGTTTCCTCGAGCATATTTCGCTGGTGATGGATCGCGAGAACAGCGCCGACGCCGACGCGGTGTCGCTAATGACGCTGCACTCCGCGAAAGGCCTCGAATTCGACAGCGTCTTTCTGCCCGGCTGGGAGGAAGGCCTGTTTCCGCATCAACGCGCGCTCGACGATCAGGGTCGCGCGGGGCTGGAGGAAGAACGCCGCCTCGCGCATGTCGGCATCACGCGCGCGCGCCGTCGCGCCAAGCTGTATTTCGCCACCAACCGCCGCATTCACGGCACCTGGAATACGACCCTGCCGTCGCGGTTTCTCGACGAATTGCCGTCCAACAATGTCGAGATCACCGAGAGCAAAGGCGGCTCCGGCTGGGGCGGATCGAGTGGCTATGGGCCGTCGCGTTTCGACAATGTGGAATCGTTCGGATCGAGCTATTCGACGCCGGGCTGGCAGCGCGCGCAGGCGCAGCGGGCGCGCGGTTTTGGCGGCGGCTCAGGCGGCGGTCAGGCCGGCGGCGGCTTCAACGAGGACCAGTCGCCGTTCTCGACTCCGCGTGCCGGAAGCGGGGGTTGGTCGGGCGGCTCGTCGAGCCGCCGCGCACCTGTCGTAATCGAAGGCGAGTTGGTCGCGAAATCCACCGGCGCAGATTCGGAGTTCACGCTCGGCGACCGCGTGTTTCACCAAAAATTCGGCTACGGCGCCGTGGCCAGAATCGACGGCAACAAGCTCACCATCGCGTTCGAAAAAGCCGGCGAGAAGAAGGTGGTCGATAGTTTCGTCGAGCGGGTTTAGGCTTACTCACCATCTCTAGACGACGTCTGATTTTCCTGTCAGCTGATCTTGCAGGAGACCCGGATGCTGACCAACAGCCGAGACGTCACACGTCGCTTTGAACGCGAAGGCTGGTTTAGTTTGCGGGTGACTGGACAAGAGCTACCCAGATCCCGCTCTATCGCTGAGCTCAAAGCCGACCCCGAA
>JANMAN010000262.1:0-6586 GCA_031359885.1 Tardiphaga sp.
GGTCGAGCACGTTTTGGCGACGCAGACGTTGATCCAGAAGAAGGCCAAAAACATGCGCGTGACCGTCGACGGCGCGCTGCCGGACGGCGTCACCGCAAAAGACATCATCCTGGCGATCATCGGCGAGATCGGCACCGCGGGCGGCACCGGCTACGTACTGGAATACGCCGGCGAAGCGATACGAGCTTTGTCGATGGAAGGCCGCATGACGGTCTGCAACATGTCGATCGAAGGCGGCGCGCGCGCCGGGCTCGTCGCCCCCGACCAGAAGGCCTATGATTTTCTGAAAGGCCGCCCGATGGCGCCGACCGGCGAGTTGTGGGACGCCGCGATGCGTTACTGGGAGACGTTGCGATCCGACGAGGGCGCGCATTTCGATCACGAAATTCGCCTCGACGCAGCAAAGCTGCCACCGATCGTGACCTGGGGCACAAGCCCCGAGGACGTCGTCTCGATCGCGGGCTTCGTGCCGAATCCGGACGACATCGCCGACGAAGCCAAGCGGCTGTCGAAGCATCGCGCGCTCGACTACATGGGCCTGAAAGCCGGCACGAAAATCACCGACATCAAGCTCGACCGCATCTTCATCGGCTCCTGCACCAACGGCCGCATCGAGGATTTGCGCGCGGTGGCGAAGGTCGTCGAGGGCAAGACCGTCAACGGCAATCTCAACGCGATGATCGTGCCGGGCTCGGGTCTCGTGAAGGAGCAAGCCGAGGCCGAGGGGCTGCACAAGATTTTCCTGAAAGCCGGCTTCGAGTGGCGCGAGCCGGGTTGCTCGATGTGCCTGGCGATGAATCCGGACAAGTTGTCGCCGGAGGAACGCTGCGCCTCGACCTCCAACCGCAATTTCGAGGGCCGTCAGGGCTTCAAGGGACGCACGCATCTGGTGTCCCCCGCGATGGCGGCCGCAGCCGCGATCGCCGGGCACTTCGTCGATATTCGCGAGTGGCGGTAAGTTGATTTAACGCGCCAAGCCGAACGACGTCGGCAGCGCGCTCCCTCCCCCCTTGCGGGCCGCGCCGCGAGCTGGCGCTTAGAGGGTTGGGGAGGGGGGTCCACCGCGCACTGCGAATGTATTGCCCCCACCCCCGACCCCTCCCCGCCAAGAGGGACGAGGGGAGCGCGCTGTCGATACAGCGACTACCCCGCCGTCTTCTCCGGCCAACGACAGAGATCATTGATCAAACACACCTCGCAGCGCGGTTTGCGCGCCAGGCACGTGTAGCGGCCGTGCAGAATGAGCCAGTGGTGCGCGTGCATCATGAACTGCGATGGAATCATTTTCTCCAACCCTAGCTCGACCTCCAGCGGATTTTTTCCCGGTGCCAAATTCGTGCGGTTGCCGACGCGAAATACGTGGGTATCGACCGCCATCGTGTGCTCGCCGAACGCCATGTTGAGCACGACATTCGCGGTCTTGCGGCCCGCGCCCGGCAGCGACTCGAGCTCGGCCCGGGTGCGCGGAACGACGCCGCTGAACTCGTCGATCAACTTCTTCGACAGCGCGATAACGTTACGCGCCTTGCCACGATAGAGCCCGATGGTCTTGATGTAGTCGCGCACGGTGTCCTCGCCGAGCGCAAGCATCTTGTGCGGCGTATCGGCGATCGCGAACAGCGCACGCGTCGCCTTGTTGACGCCGGCGTCGGTCGCCTGCGCCGACAGCACCACGGCGACCAGCAGCGTGAACGGATTGAGATGCTCGAGTTCGCCCTTCGGCTCCGGGTTGGCTTTGCGAAAGCGCGAGAAGGCATCCTGCACTTCGGCGGCCGACCAGGGTTTTAATTTCCGGGGCTTCGACGATTTGGGCTTCGAGATTTTGGACTTCGAGGTTTTGGGTTTCAACTTGACGACCTGCTTTTTCGCAGATGTCGCCGTCGTTTTTGCAGCCGTCTTGCGGATGTCTTTCGCCATGATTGCCGGTATATTCAATCGCGATGATGACAGGCAATGCATTTGACACCGACGCGCCGGAGCCCGTGCTGTTCAAGGCTCTGCTGACGCCGCACCGCTCGCTCACGCGCGGCGGCTTCATCGCGCTGATGAGCTTCTTCGGCGCGGTATCGTTCGCGGCCGGCATGGCTTTTTTGCTGATGGGCGCGTGGCCGGTGCTGGGCTTTTTCGGCCTCGACGTGCTCATCATCTGGTGGGCGTTCAGGATAAATTTCAAACGCGGCAATGCCAGCGAAGAGATCTTCGTCACCACGTCCGAGATCAGATTGCGCCGCGTCAGCCATCGCGGCCATGTCGTCGAATGGGCGTTCAACCCGCTGTGGGTGCAGCTCGATCAGAAAATCCATCCCGAATATGGCGTCGAGCGCCTGACGCTGGTGTCGCGCGGACGACGCGTGTCGGTCGCGAGTTTTCTTGGTGCGGACGAGAAGGAAAGTTTCGCCAAGGCACTTCTGATCGCATTGCAGGCGGCCAAGCGCGGGCCGACGTATAATCCGCTCGTCTGACAAGGCTTGTCCGAAATCGGGTGGTGGCACGGCGGGGACCGCGCTACATCGGGGGCATGATGAACCTCGCCACCGACAGCCATCGCACCGCCCGACCCGGCCCGCAATCCGCGGCGCTGCGCGATTACGACAGCGTGCGCCGCGCCATCGCCTTCATGTCCGAGCATTGGCGCAACCAGCCCGCGATCGACGCGGTGGCCGAGGCCGCGTCGCTGACCCCCGACGAGCTGCATCATCTGTTTCGGCGCTGGGCGGGACTGACGCCGAAGGCTTTCATGCAGGCGCTAACGCTCGACCACGCCAAGGGTTTGTTGCGCGACTCCGCGAGTGTGCTCGATGCGGCACTGGAGTCGGGGCTGTCGGGTCCGGGCCGGCTCCACGATCTGTTCGTGACGCATGAGGCGATGTCGCCCGGCGAATGGAAAACCGGCGGCGTCGGCATGGTGCTGGGCTACGGCTTCCATCCCTCGCCGTTCGGCACGGCCGTAGTGATCGCGAGCGAGCGCGGCCTTGCGGGGCTAGCGTTTTCCGATCACGGCGAGGAAGCGCCCGCGCTCATCGACATGCAGCGACGCTGGCCGCGCGCGACTTATGTCGAGGATCATGCCGGCACGGCGACCCTCGCCCGGCGCGTGTTCGACACATCGCTATGGCGCGCCGACCAGCCGCTGCGGGTGGTGCTGATCGGCACCGATTTCGAGGTCCGGGTTTGGGAGACGCTGCTGAAAATCCCGATGGGCCGCGCGGTTTGTTATTCCGACATCGCCGACAACATCGCGAAGCCGAAAGCGTCGCGCGCGGTCGGCGCGGCGGTCGGCAAGAATCCGATTTCGTTCGTGGTGCCGTGCCATCGGGCGCTCGGGAAATCCGGTGCGCTCACGGGCTACCACTGGGGCATCACCCGCAAGCAGGCGATGCTGGGCTGGGAAGCCGGGCGGGTGGCTGGTTAGGCACGGCGCCGCGGCAAACTCGGCCGTCGTCCCCGCGTAGGCGGGGAACCAGTACGCCCATCATTCATGCTCTGGAATACTGGATCACCCGGTCATCGGGCGCGGAAGAACGCGCCCTCGCCGGGTGACGACGGTCAAGCGCTTGACAGCTACCCCGCAAGATCGACCTTCGAAGCCACGGTGGCATCGGCGTTGAGGCGGTAGATGATCGGCACGCCGGTCGCGAGTTCGCGCGCCAGAATCCCCTCCGGCGTCAGCTTTTCCAGCACCATGATCAACGCACGCAGCGAGTTGCCATGCGCCGTCACCAGCGTGCGTTCGCCGCGCAGCACGCAGGGCAAAATCTCCTGCACGAAATAGGGCAGCGTCCGCGCCAGCGTGTCCTTCAAGCTTTCGCCGCCGGGCGGCGGCACGTCGTAGGAGCGCCGCCAGATGTGGACCTGCTCCTCGCCCCATTTGGCGCGGGCGTCGTCCTTGTTGAGACCCGACAGATCGCCGTAATCGCGCTCGTTCAGCGCGAGGTGGCGCGTGATCGGCAGGCCGGTCTGGCCCATTTCGGCGAGCGCGAGATCGAGCGTGCGCTGGGCGCGCTTCAACACCGACGTAAACGCGATGTCGAAGACGAGCCCCTGCTCTTTCAGCCGGCGGCCGGCGGCCTTGGCCTCGGTGACGCCGAGTTCGGTCAGATCAGGGTCTTTCCAGCCGGTGAAGAGGTTTTTCAGATTCCATTCGCTCTGGCCGTGGCGCACGAGCACGAGGAGGCGATCGCTCATTGTCCTGATTCCGATTTGATTTTAGAGATTGCTAAATATCGCCGAGCCCGAGCACGTCGGCCATCGAGTAACAGCCCGGCTTTTGATCTTTCGCCCACAGCGCGGCCCTGATCGCACCCTGCGCGAACATCGTGCGGTCCTCGGCGCGATGCGTGAGTTCGATGCGCTCCATCGCGCCGGCAAAGATCACGCTGTGATCGCCGACGACGGTCCCGCCGCGCAGCGACGCGAAGCCGATATCGCCCTGCTTGCGCTCGCCGGTGATGCCGTCGCGGCCACGGTCGGACTTTTGCGCGAGCGCGATCTTGCGGCCGGCGGCGGCGGCCTCCCCGAGCATCAAGGCAGTGCCGGACGGCGCATCGATCTTGTTCTTGTGGTGCATTTCCAGAATTTCGATATCGAAATTGTCGTCGAGCGACTGCGCGACCCGCTTGACCAACGCAGCAAGCAAATTGACGCCGAGGCTCATATTGCCGGACTGCACGACGATCGCGCGGGTGCAGACGCTGCGGATCACCGCGTCGTCCGACGACGACAGCCCGGTGGTGCCGATAACATGGACGAGACCGCGTTCGGCGGCGATCGCGACATTGGCGATGGTGGCGCCCGGCACGGTGAAATCGAGGATGCCATCGGCGTCCTTGGACATCGACCACAAATCAGCCGATAGCAGCACGCCGTTCGGCGGCAGGCCGGCGAGCGTGCCTGCGTCCTGCCCGAGCCATTCCGAACCGGGAGCTTCCAGCGCGCCGGTGACGACCGCACCGGGCGTCTCCGAAATGGCGCGCACCAGCGAACGGCCCATCCGGCCAGCGGCTCCCGCAACGATCAATCGCATGTCGGCCGATGTAGCGTTCATGGCGCGCCTCCCCAACTTTGTCATCGGGTATAGCGGCGCGCAAACCGGGGCACAACTCGGTGTTGGCGTTGTCATTGCGAGGAGGAGCGGTATCCCGCCTACGGGATACCGCTCCGACGAAGCAATCCAGTCTAGGTTGTCCAAAGAGCTGGATTGCTTCACTGGTTCAAGCCCGGCGTGGCGCCGGTCTTGAACCGCTCGCAATGACGAATTTGAGCGTGACCTACACCGCGTCGTAGCCCTCGATCACGATCAGGTCGGCGATGGAATGCGGCTGCCGCACCTTGATGTTGGCCTGATATTCCGGCGAACGGTAACAGGCCAGCGCGGTATCGTAGTCGGCGAACTCGATCACCACGTTGCGGGCGCGGCTATGGCCTTCGACGGCTTCGAAGCGGCCGCCGCGCACGATCGGACGCGCGCCGAATTTCTTGAAGATCGCGGCATTGGCGGCAATGTAAGGTTTGTAGCCGTCTTCGTCGTTCACATCGACGCGGCCGATCCAGTAGCCTTTGGGCATGGGTCTCTCCCTTGGTTTTTATTTGGCTTGCGCAATTTCCGCGACGATGGCGTCCGCCGCGGCCTTCGGATCGGCCGCGCCGATCACGGGACGTCCGACGACGAGGTAATCCGAGCCCGCCGCGATGGCCCGCGCCGGTGTCATGATGCGTTTCTGGTCGTCGGCGGCGCTGCCGGCCGGACGCACGCCAGGCGTCACCAGGCTCATGCGCGAGCCGACGATGCCGCGCAACTGCGTCGCCTCGAGCGGAGAGCACACGAGCCCGTCGACGCCGATGTCGCGGGCCTGCGTGGCACGGCGCGTCACCAGGTCGGCGACATTGAAAGCGAAGCCAGCTGCGGCGACATTTTCGTCGTCATAGGATGTCAGCACCGTCACTGCCAGAATTTTGAGGCCCCGATCGCCGCGGGCTTCGACGGCGGCCTGCATGGTTTGCGGATAGGCGTGCACGGTGAGAAACGTCGCGCCGGTTTTCGCGATGCTGCGCACGCCGGCCGCGACCGTGTTGCCGATGTCGTGCAGTTTCAGATCGACGAAGACTTTCTTGCCGGCCGCGGTCAGTTCGCTGATCAGCGGCAGGCCACCGGCATAAGCGAGCTGATAGCCGATCTTGTAGAACGACACGCTGTCGCCGAGCCGCGCGATCATCGCCTGTGCCGCCGCGACATCCGGCAGATCGAGCGCGACGATCATCCTGTCGCGGGCGGCATGCATGTCGTCAGTCATCTCGGCTCACTTCATCTGCTGCGAAAAGTCGATCAGCTGCCGCGTCATGTCGGCGAGCGCGGCTTTGTCGGACGCGTGTTTCAGGCGGTCGTGATCGTCATAGGCCTGACTGGCGAACGAGAGCGCCAACTGGTTCGGGATCACCGTCGCGCGACAGCCCGACAGAATGAGACGCAACGCCGACAGACAGCGCGATCCGCCGAGCTTGCCTTCCGACGCCGACGCGATTGCGAACGCACGGCGACGGAATACGTCGCCCGGTGCTTCGTCGCGCTCCTCGACGCGCGTCACCCAGT
>JANMAN010000327.1:0-2183 GCA_031359885.1 Tardiphaga sp.
CGGTGTCAAGGGCTTCGATATTACCTCATGGCAGGGCTACCTCGGCCCGGCAAACATGCCGAAGGACGTGGTGCTGAAACTCAACACCGAAATCCGTAAGATCATCGACCGGCCGGAAATCAAGAAAGAGCTAGCCGACCGCGGCATGGAAGCCTTTTCCGGACCGCCGGAGGAGTTCGACAAATTCCTGAAAGACCAACTCGTCGTCTGGGAAAAACTCATCAAGGACGCCGGCATCGAGAAGCAGTAGGGCAACGACGCAACTCATCCTGAGTTGGTAGGCGCGGCCCCGTCACCGCACTGTCACAAAACCGTCAGCGTCGCGTTGCGAGCGCTGTCCAGAACACGCCGCATGGATCGTTGAAGGAGATTCCCATGCGCGCCTCATTGCTCTCGACCGTCGCCGTTGTTTTCATGTCGACCGCGGCCTTCGCAACCACCGAATTTCCCGCGACGCTCGCAGGCCATGCGGTGCTGCCGGCGCAGACATTCATCGACGCGCCGTCAGACGCGCCGTCCGATCTGAAAACTTCCGGCAAATACTCCAACGGCCGCCGCACCGATGCGATCGGCAGCGTCATGGGCAAATCCTACGAGCGACCGACCGGCGTTTCGTTGCCGTTCAAAGGCCAGCCGTTGCAGGGCCATTCCGGCATCAAGGCGATGCCGGACGGTTCGTTCTGGGTGCTGACCGACAATGGCCTCGGCTCGCGCTATAACTCCGCCGACTCGATGCTTTATCTCAATCGCCACAAGATCGATTGGACCTCCGGCAAGATCGAACGGCAGGAAACGGTGTTTCTGCACGATCCGGACAAGAAGGTGCCGTTCCGCATCCTGCATGAGGATTCGGCGAAGCGTTATCTCACGGGCGCGGATTTCGACACCGAAGGCTTTCAAATCGTCGGCGGCAATTTCTGGATCGGCGACGAGTTCGGCCCCTACATTCTCAAGGCCGACATGACCGGCAAAGTGCTGGCGGTGTTCGAGACCATGGCCGACGGCAAGCCGGTGCGCTCGCCCGACCATTGGTCCGTGCAGTCGCCGGGCGCGCCGGGCGCCAGCTACACCACGGTCAATCTGCGCCGCTCGAAAGGATTCGAAGGCTTCGCTTCGTCCGCGGATGGCAAGTTTCTCTATCCAATGCTCGAAGGTCCGCTGTGGAATGCCGAGACGAAGGATTGGGAAAAGATCGACGGCAAGGAAGCCGCGCGCATACTCGAATTCGACGTCGCCGCCGAGAAGTTCACCGGCCGTTTCTGGCACTACGTGTTCGAGGCCAACGGAAACGCGATCGGCGATTTCAACATGATCGACGCCACCAGCGGCCTCATCATCGAGCGCGACCATGGTGAAGGCACATCTGCCAAGGCCTGCGCACCGGGCGTGCGTGGCACCGACTGTTTCCCGGACCTCGCTAAATTCAAGCGAGTCTATAAAGTCGAATTGAGCGACGCCAATGTCGGCAAGCCGGTGCGCAAGATCGGTTACATCGATCTGATGCAGATCAAAGACCCCGCGAAGAAGGCGCGCAAGGATCTCGACAATGGCGTGCTGACATTCCCCTTCTTCACGATCGAAAACGTCGATCGCGTCGATGCTGACCACATCATCGTCGGCAACGACAACAACCTGCCGTTCTCATCGAGCCGCGATCCGAACAAGGCCGACGACAGCGAATTCGTATTGCTCGAAGTCGGCGATTTCTTGAAGGCGAAGTAAGGCTTGCTTTCCCTCCCCGCTCTTGCGTGGGGAGGGAAAAACTCGAGCGTCGTGCGTCAGCTCAAAACGTCAGCGCCTTGGCCTGCTTCACTTGCGGCAGACCCTGGACCTTTTCGAGCAACTCCGCCGGTACCGCACCGTCCACTTCGACGAGCGCAATGGCGTCGCCGCCCTGCTTGTTGCGGCCGAGATGGAACGTCGCGATGTTGATCTTGGCATCGCCCAGCAACGACGCGAACTTGCCGATGAAGCCCGGCTTGTCCTCGTTGGTCACATAGATCATCGACGCCCCAAACTCCGCATCGACACGGATGCCCTTGATGTCGATCAGGCGCGGCTGGCCATCGGCATAGACGGTGCCGGACACCGAGCGCTCCTGCTTGTCGGTCGCGACCGTCACCGTGATGACGCTCTCGTAATCGCTCTGCGCCGCGCGCGAAATCTCGTCCACCACCATGCCG
>JANMAN010000388.1:0-2181 GCA_031359885.1 Tardiphaga sp.
CCGTGGTATCGACACCGGCGGCTCGCTGGCCAAGGCGTGGGACGATATGGCGAAGGCCGGCGTGATGCGGATTCAGTCGGCCGATCTGGCGACCTGAGACGATCACCACACGCGAAGGCGGGTGATGACCGTCGATGTGTCTACTCCGACGCCGCGGCCTTGGCGCCGCCCTTCGACACCGCCACCAACGCCGGACGCAGCACGCGATCGCCGATCATGTAGCCGGACTGCACGACTTGCACGACGGTGCCGGCGGGTACGGAATGGTCCGGCACCTCATACATCGCCTGCTGGAAATTCGGATCGAACTTCTCGCCAGCGGGATCGAACTTCTTGACCCCGTTTTTGTCCATCGTAGCGTGCAGCGAACGCTCGGTCAGTTCGACGCCCTCGATCAGCGCCTTGAGACCAGGATCGGCGGCGGCTTTCGCTTCGGCGGGCACGGCATCCAGTGCGCGTTGCAGATTGTCGGCGATATCGAGCACGTCGCGTGCGAAATTGGCGATCGCATAGGTGCGACCGTCCGCGACCTCGCGTTGGGTCCGCTTGCGCAGGTTTTCCATCTCGGCCAGCGTGCGCAGCATCTTGTCGCGCGCCTCGGTGGCTTCCTTCACCAGCGCCTCGTTGGGGCCTTCCTCGGGATCGTCAGGCATGATGTAGGGCTTCGACATCGCCGGCTCGTTGACGTGGCCGTGGTCCTGTCCTGCCTTTTCGGATCCGGTTTGCGAATAATCCTTGGGGCCGTTGGAATCGGTCATGGCACTGCCTTCTCGAAAAACATCTGAGCTGGATGATGGATGGGTTAGCCCGGATATCGGGCTTTGGGCGCGGGAAATCAAGCTTGATGAAGGATATCAGCCCTTCAGCATCTGGCTGACGATGCGCGCGGCATAGTCCACCATCGGGATGACGCGGGCATAATTCAGCCGTGTCGGACCGATGACGCCGAGCACGCCGACGATCTGGCCGGAGCCGTCGCTATACGGCGCGATGATCGTGGACGAGCCCGACAACGAGAACAGCTTGTTCTCCGAGCCGATGAAAATCCGCACACCTTCGGCGCGTTCGGCCCGGCCCAGCAGGTCGATGACGCCTCGTTTCGCTTCGAGGTCATCGAACAGAAGACGCACGCGCTCAAGGTCCTCCAACGCATGCAGGTCTTCCAGCAGATTGGCCTGCCCGCGCACGATCAACTGCCGGTCGTCGTTCTCGCCGCCGGACCAGCTCGCGATGCCGGCCGAGATCACCTTCTGCGTGAGTTGATCGAGTTCGGCACGGTTCTGCGTCAGCGCGGTCTCCAGCTCGTGTCGCGCTTCAGCGAGCGTGCGTCCGCGAATTCGCGCGTTGAGAAAGTTGGATGCTTCCGTCAGCGCCGAGGTCGGAACGCCCGGCGGCAAGATCAAGACGCGGTTCTCGACCTGGCCGTCCTCGCCGACCAGCACCACCAAAGCGCGTTCCGGCTCCAGCCGGACGAATTCGATGTGCTTGAGGCGCGAATTGGATTTCGCGGTCAGAACCACTGCTGCCGCCCGCGTCAAACCCGACAGCCGGGTCAGCGCTTCGCCCAAGGCCGCCTCGACCGACTGCGCGCGCCCCACCGAAACGAGTTGCTGCTGGATCGACTGGCGTTCCGGTTCCGACAGATCGCCGACCTGCATCAGGGCA
Source organism: Tardiphaga sp. (assembly GCA_031359885.1). Classification (GTDB taxonomy): domain Bacteria; phylum Pseudomonadota; class Alphaproteobacteria; order Rhizobiales; family Xanthobacteraceae; genus Tardiphaga. The sequence continues at coordinate 1,666 of JANMAN010000388.1, forward strand.
TCGACGAAGAACCGCAGCCCCAACTCGGTCGGCAGCCGGCCCGCGGAGGTGTGCGGCGCGTAGATCAGGCCGAGCTGCTCGAGGTCCGACATCACGTTGCGGACCGAGGCCGGCGACAGCGGAACCGTAATCAGCCGCGAGATGTTGCGCGAGCCGACCGGCTCGCCAGTGGCGAGGTAACTCTCGACGATTTGCCGGAATATTTCGCGCGACCGCTCATTGAGCTGCGCCAACCCGGCATGCGGCGCGATCAGGCCGATAGGATCGTGATGGGCCAAATTCGGGCTTCCTGTTCGAGATTCAATCTGTCGCTCCGGCGCAGCAGTTACAAGGACGAAACCGACATCGGACAGCTTAAGGGTTGCCGCTGGCCACCCCCGCCCCTAAAAGCACCGCACGTTGCACCAATTCCCTCTGATGCTGGAGACTATCATGCGGCCAAGCCGTCGTGCGCCCGATGAACTGCGCGCCGTATCGCTGGAACGCGGCGTGGTCAAATACGCCGAAGGCTCCTGC
>JANMAN010000692.1:0-7942 GCA_031359885.1 Tardiphaga sp.
ATTTTTCGAGATAGACCGAGGCGTCGCCGAACGCAGCCTTGGCTTCGTTGCCAGCGGTCGACAATGCCAGCATCAGATCGTCAGGCGTCTCGGCGACTTTCATGCCGCGTCCGCCGCCGCCCGAGGCCGCTTTGACCAACACGGGAAAGCCGATCGATTTGGCGATCGCCATCGCGTCGTCGTCCGGTCCGACGCCGCCGTCGGAGCCGGGCACGACGGGAATGCCGAGTTTGATCGCGGTTTTCTTGGCCTCGATCTTGTCGCCCATCAGACGGATGTGTTCGGCCTTGGGGCCGATGAAATGCAGATTATGTTCGCCGAGAATTTCCGCGAAGCGCGCGTTTTCTGACAGGAAGCCGTAGCCGGGATGGACGGCGTCCGCGCCGGTGATCTCGCAGGCGGCCAACAGCGCAGGAATGTTGAGATAGCTGTCTTTCGACTGCGGCGGCCCGATGCAGACGCTCTCGTCGGCAAGGCGCACATGCATCGCGTCGGCGTCGGCCGTCGAATGCACCGCCACGGTCGCGATGCCGAGCTCCTTGCACGCGCGCAGAATGCGCAATGCGATCTCGCCGCGATTGGCTATGAGGATTTTATCGAACATTTATTCGATCACGACGAGCGGCTCGCCGTATTCGACCGGCTGGCCGTCTTCGCACAACACCTGCGTCACGGTGCCGGCGCGCGGCGACGGAATTTGGTTCATCGTCTTCATCGCTTCGATGATGACCAGCGTATCGCCGACCTTCACTTTGCTGCCGACGTCGATGAAGGGTTTGGCGCCCGGCTGCGAGGCCCAATAGACTGTGCCGACCATGGGCGAGGGCACCATGCCCGGATGCTTGGCGACATCGACGGGGGCAGCGGAGGCGGCTGCGACCGCAGCGCCGGGAGCCGGCGCGTAGCTCGGCATCGCGGCCGCGACGCTGACATTGCGCGCCACGCGGACTCGCAAACCCGCGCGCTCGATTTCGATTTCGGTGAGCTTGGTCTCGTCGAGGAGGCCCGCAAGTTCGCGGATCAGCGCGCTGTCGGCGCTGGCTGCATCGCTCGACGTTGGTTTGGTTTTGGGAGCGTCGTCAGGCTGGCGGGCCATGTCTGAATCCGAACTGGTCTGAGGGTGAGGGGCGTATCAGGCTGTCGCCGACGCGCCGATTTTTGCGGCGAGGCCGGTGATGGCCAGGCGATAGCCGTCGATGCCGAAACCGCACAGGCTGGCGAACGCTGCCCGCGCGGTGAATGAGTGATGACGAAAGTCCTCGCGCGCATGGACGTTGCTGACATGGACTTCGACAGCCGGCAATTGCACGGCGACCAACGCATCATGCAGCGCGATAGACGTGTGCGAGTAACCGCCCGCATTGATCACGATACCGACTGCGCTCTTGGCACGGGCCTCATGGATGAAATCGATCAATTCGCCTTCGCGGTTGGACTGGCGGCAATCGGCATCCAGTCCGAAGCTCATGGCCGTTTTGCGGCACAAGGTTTCGACGTCCGCCAAGGTTGCCGAACCGTAGATCGACGGCTCACGCGTGCCGAGCAGATTGAGGTTCGGTCCGTTGAGGACGTAAATTGTCTGCGGCATCCGCAATCCCGGCTTCGCCCGCCCATCGGGCTGGTCTGGCGCGGTTATAGGTAGAGTCGGGACCAAGGGGAAGGCTTGGCCCTTTCGGGACCGAGGGGAAGGCTTGGCCCTTTCGGGACCAGAGGAAGGCTTGGCCCTTTCGGGACCAAGATTGCAGTTCGGGGGGGGGGTATCAAGGATTTCGTATCCCCAAACGTCGAAAGGCGGGCCGAAGCCCGCCTTTCGTTGTCGTCTGCGACGAGATCACGCGTCCAGGACGGCCACGATTTCCAGCGTCCGCGGGTTCACGACGATGATGTCGTTGCCGACGAGGAAGAACTCATAGCCGCGCCAATCCGGATAGACCGAGATGATTTCGGTCGGCAAGGGATAGAAACGAACGTCGCGCGGCACGCGGGTACCGACCGAGACCGAGAAGTTCACATTCGTCTGCGGCCGAATGTTCTGCTGCTTGATGACGGTCGTGACCTTGGTGCGCTGCTCGGAGGTGAGCTGCTTGCCGCCGCCCGCCGCCTGACCCGTCGTGGTGCCAGACTTGTCGCCGTCCTTGGCGTTGTCCTTGCTTTGCGCGTTACGGTTGGTGTCCTTCGCGCCGTCCTTGGTGTCGGCGTTGCGGTTCATGTCTTTGTCTTTGTTGACGCCGCCTTTGGTGTCGGCATTCTTGTTCATGCCGCCCTTGGTGTCGCCCTTCGTATCATTCGACTGTGTCGACTGACCGGCGGCTCCGCCGCGCGGTTCGGCCGCGTCACGGTTCATCGCGCCGCCGCTCGGGGCACCGCGCTCGGACGCAGCACCACCGGACATGCCGCCACCAGCACCGCCACCGGACGGAGCGCTCTGCTGCGCTGCGCCGCCGGCACCGCCGCCTGCGCCGCCGCTAGCGCCGCCGGCTGAACCCTGTGCGTGAACCAGGCCTGCACCTGCGATCAAAGCGGCGGTCGCGACACTCAAAAATAAACGGTTGTTCATCTCAATCTCCTTTTGCGTTATCTGCCCGCGCCTACAACAGCGTGGACGATCCCGCGTTCCAGAAGATTCAAAAAACCACTGATTTTATTGCATGAATGGACGATGAACGCCGTTCATCTTGATCGGACGCGTGCTGCGTGCAAACGGTCAGCAGGTCGCCTTGCCGCAACGCGCGACGCCGACGGCTTCCTTGAGCTTGTCGATCCCGACCGCGCCGACCACGACCTGCTTGCCGATCACGTAGCTCGGCGTGCCGTTCATGCCCATCTCTTCGGCGAGTTTGAAATTCTCTTCGAGCGTGGCGCGAACCTCCGGCGACGCCATATCCTTTTCGAGCTTGACCATGTCGAGCCCGGCTTCCTTCGCGACAGCCAAGGCGCGCGCTTTGTCGGCCTGACCGCGACCGCCGAGCAGCTTCTGGTGGAAGTCGAGATATTTCTTGCCGCTCGCATCCTGCATCTTCACGGCCGTCGCGACCTGCGCGGCTTCGACCGAACCAGGCCCGAGCACGGGGAAATCCTTGAGGACGACCTTGAGCTTGGAATCTGATTTCATCAGATCGAGCATGTCGGTCATCGCGCGCTTGCAGTAACCGCAATTGTAATCGAAAAATTCGACGAAGGTGACGTCGCCGTCCTTGTTGCCGAGCGTGATGCTGCGCGGCGAATTGAAGATCAAAGAGGCATTCTTCTCGACGGCGAGTTTGTGTTTGTCGGCCTCGGCGGCAGCCTGGCGCTTGCTCAGCTCGGCCGATACCTCTTCGAGGATTTCAGGACGCGTCATCAGATAATTCTTGATGATGCCTTCGATTTCGCCGCGCTGGGCATCCGTAAAACCCTGGGCAGTCGCGGCCATCGGCGCGCCGAGCAGACCGAGCGCAAGCACCGCTATTTTGAGAGAACGAAACGACAGCATAAAAATCGTCCTTTGGATAAGAGCAAACGGCGCAAGCGCAGCTAACATGACAATCTATAACGTTGGCTGCGTGTTGCGGCCTGATTACGCGGAATTTGTGGTCACGATGTCGTGGAGACGAACGGCTTACGCGCAGTGTGACGAATGCCGTGGATGGTAATTCCGGTTGGGTCGGCCCGGTAATAGATCACGTAAGGATAGGGAAACGCTGTCACGCGCCGCAATCGCCGTTTGTCCGTTAGTCGTCCGGCCAGTGGATAGCGTAAAAGCAGATCGATTGCGTCCTGAAGACGTTTTTTGACCCGACTTGCGCCTTGCGGGGAGGCCAGTTCGAGATGCGTGAGGACAGCGTCGAGTTCTATCGCGGCGCGTTTTGTGTAACGAAGATTCAAAGACCGTGCTTTGCCCAGATCGCGCGGACTTCGGCGTCGGTTGCGAACTCGCCTCGGTCAGCCTGTTGCAGTGACAGGTCAAGCGAGGCCGCCTCGGCTTCATCGAGCACGATGGCTGGTTGATCGACGCCGGACAATTGCAGAATGATGTTCGCAAGGTCATCCTGCATGTCATCGGGCAGACCGCGCAGCGACTCGAACGCTTGTTGAAGTCGAATGGTCATGACCCGAAAATATCAGCTTTCCTTATTTCCGCAATCGAAAGCGGCGTGTCAGTCCTTGCCCGGCTGTTTTGCGCTGACGATGTCGTCCGCCTTGACCCAACCGGGCGTGCCGACCGCGAAACGGGTCTTGGCGCGGGTGGCGAGATCGCGTGCGGTCTTGTTGTCGCCGCGCAGATAAGCGGCCTGCGCAGAGGCGAGATCGGCCTGCGCATAGTCGCCTTTGCGTCCATAGGCCATCGCCAATTGCATATACCCGATCGGAGCTTCGGTTTCCTTTGCCACCGCCGCGCGCAGGATCGCGATCGCTTCCTCGGTATAGGCCTTGTTATCGGATGCGACGAGCGCCTGCCCAAGTAACATCTCGATGAGCGGCGCATTATTCGACAGTTGGACCGCCCGGCGCAGTGGCGTAATCGCGTCCGCGGGGCGGCCGCGTTCCAGCAGCGCCTGACCGCGCAATTCATAAAAATAAGGGTTCGCGGGTTGCGCCTGAATCAGCGCGTCGATCTGCGGCAGCGCATTGCTAAGGCTGCCATGCAGATAGGCCGAGATCGCGCGGGCATAGCGGGCGGGCAGGGTGTCCACATTCGAGGGATACCGGCGGGCGACGCTATCCGGCCGTTCCATGAACGCGGCGGTCTTGGCGCGCATCATCTCGTGGCGCAACAGCAAAGCCGCGTCGTCTTTCTTTTCCCAATAGGGGCTCGCCTTCGCGAGTTCTTCCAGGGCCGCCACGCGCTCCGCAGGCATCGGATGCGACATTTGATAGGGATCGGCGCCGCGCGCGGCGAACAGGCTGTCCGCGCCGAAGCGCTTGAAGGTTTCGTACATGCCTTTCGACGATTGCCCGGTCGCGTTGAGGAATTTGACGCCGGCGCGGTCGGCGTTTTCTTCCTGCTGGCGCTGGTAGGACAACAGATTGCGCCGGATCATCTCCTGCGGGCCCATCAGCGCCGCCATGCCGACTTCGCTTGCGCCGCCGCTGCGACCGCCGCCCGCCACGACCGCGCCCGCGCCGAGCAGCATCGCGATGATCATCTGCGTCTGTGCGCGCGACAATTGTTCGCGCAGCTTCGACAGATGCCCGCCGGCGAGATGACCGGTTTCATGCGCGAGCACGCCGATCAATTGATTTGGCGTCAGCGATTGCGTCAGCGCGCCGTAATTGACGAAGATGCGGCGGCCGTCCGCCACGAAGGCGTTGAACGATCCGTCGTTGATGATGACGACCTGGATGTTTTGTTTCTCGAGGCCGGCGGCGCGCAAAATGGGCCGCGTATATTCGCGCAGCAATTGCTCGATCTCGGTGTCACGCAGCAGCCGCGGACCCTTGTTCTCTTGGGCTCCGACGAACGACGGCGCAACGCCGAGAGACATCGCCACCACCAGCGACATGACGCGCCTGGCCGATCCGCGCAACGGGCTATGAGAACGACGCTCTTTCATCAGGGGCCGTGGTTCGGGTAGGTTGAATTCTGTGTCGGCAGCAGCCACGAAGCGCGTCAATAAGGCGGCAGCGCGGCGTCGCGATCAGTGTCAAACGGATATCAGACCTCAATGAACGATGCGACTTCGACCGAACGCGCACGCCGCGTCCTCATGCCGTCGGCGCGGTCCGACGTTCCGCCCTTCATGGTGATGGACGTGATGGCCGAGGCCGCCCGCATCGAGGCGGCCGGTGGGCATGTGATCCACATGGAGGTCGGCCAGCCCGCTGCGTCGGCTCCGCAGGCCGCGATTGCGGCGGCGCAAGCTGCATTGACGGGCGGGCGGATCGACTACACCTCGGCGCTCGGAATTCCGACGTTGCGGGCGCGGATCGCGCGGCATTATCGCGAGACCTATCGGTGCGATGTCGATGCCGCGCGCGTCATCGTCACCACGGGATCGTCGGGGGCTTTCGTTCTCGCGTTCCTGGCGATGTTCGAGCCGGGCGACCGCGTGGCGGTCACGATCCCCGGTTATCCGCCGTATCGCCATAGCCTGACCGCGCTCGGCTGCGAGCCGGTGCTGATCGAGACTCACGCCGAGACCCGCCACGCATTGACCGGCAAGGCCTTGCTTGCCGCGCATCGCAAGACGCCGCTGAAAGGCGTGCTGGTCGGAAGCCCGGCAAACCCGACCGGCACGATGATGACGCGCGAGGCTTTGACCGGCCTGATGGCGGCGGCGGAGAGCTCGAGCATCCGTTTCATCTCCGACGAAATCTATCACGGCCTCGACTATGCGTTTCCGGCCGTTACCGCAGCGGAGCTGTCGCCGGACGCGCTCGTCATCAACTCGTTCTCGAAATATTTCTGCATGACGGGCTGGCGCGCCGGCTGGATGGTGGTCCCGGAAAATCTGGTGCGCCCGATTGAGCGGCTTCAGCAAAATCTGTCCATCTCGGTGCCGACGCTGTCGCAAATTGCAGCCGAGGCGGCGTTCGAAGGTCGAGCGGAGATGGAGGCGATCAAGCATGGCTATGAAGACAATCGCCGCATCCTGATCGACGGTCTGCCGCAAGCGGGCCTGACGGATTTCCTGCCGGCCGACGGCGCGTTCTATCTTTATGCGGACGTCTCGGCATTTACGTCCGACAGCTATGATTTCACCAAACGCATGCTGGCGGACACGCATGTGGCGGCGACGCCCGGCATCGATTTCGATCCGATCCGCGGCCACTCCTTCGTGCGGTTTTCCTATGCGCGATCGGCCGAGGACATGCGCGAGGCCGTCAAGCGCATCACGCGTTGGCTGCCGCAACAGCGCTAAGGATCGTGCTTGCGGCTTGTGGCGACATGCGATCCTGCGCTATCGACCGCCATCGATCGTTCGGAGACATCCTCTATGCCGCGTCCATCAACGTCCCATTCCCCACTCGTGACGGCGTCGTGGCGTCATGACGGATCAGGCTTGTCTCATTTTGCGCGTTCGATTTTTCTGATCGTGGTCGGGACGGCTTTGCTGGCGCTGTCGGCCAAGGTCAACGTCCCGCTGCCCTACGTGCCGATGACGATGCAGACGCTCGTCGTGTTGATGATCGGCACGGCCTACGGTTGGCGGCTCAGTGCGGCGACCATTCTGGCCTATCTCGCCGAAGGCGCGCTCGGCCTTCCGGTCTTCGCGGGTCCGGTCGGTGGCCTCGCGCCATTGCTGGGGCCCACGGCGGGATTCCTCGCCGGCTTCGTCATTGCCGCGTTGATGATCGGTTGGCTCGCCGAACGCGGCTGGGATCGGTCGGTCTCGACATTGTTTGCCGCGATGCTGTTCGGGCATGTCGTCATCCTGGCGATGGGATTCGGATGGCTGGCCTTTGGTCTCGGCCTTGGCGTCGAGAAAGCGTGGCTCGTCGGCGTCGTGCCGTTTCTCGCGGGCTCGTTGGTGAAAAGCACGCTCGGCGCAGTGCTGATGCCGGCGCTGCATCGCTTTGCCGATCAACGAAAAGTCTGAGGTCGCCGGCGCATTGAGAAATCAACAAAATTGAATTGACTCGCCGCAGCGATTGAATTTGGCTGCGACGGGATGTCACAACCACGGAAGGTTGGGCGCTCCTGTTCAACGCGAGGAATACGCCAATGTCCCCAACCGCCGTCAGCGGTTTGCCCGCAACCAAAGCCGCTCAGCCCTGGTATAAGATACTCTACGTTCAAGTTTTGATCGCCATCGTCATCGGCGTCTTGGTCGGCTCGTTCGCGCCGAATTTCGCGACCAACGACTGGATCAAAGCGCTCGGCGACGGCTTCATCAAGCTGATCAAAATGGTGATCGCGCCGATCATCTTTTGTACGGTCGTCTCGGGCATCGCGCATATTCAAGACGCCCGCAAGGTCGGCCGCGTCGGCATCAAAGCCTTGATCTATTTCGAAATCGTC
>JANMAN010000504.1:0-3467 GCA_031359885.1 Tardiphaga sp.
TCGATGGCGAGCCCATTATCGGATCGCGCACGGTCCAGCCATGTCACGATATGCTGGGGCGAGATAGGATGAAGCCCGATGAACGGTCCCTCCGGCCCCAAAGCATTTTCCACTGCTGATATCACGCAGGCCGCGGCCGGAATGGTGCCACCCTCGCCGGCACCCTTGACGCCGAGCGGATTTAGGGGCGACGGCGTCTCGATGTGATGAATTTCGATCCGCGGCATTTCCGACGCCATCGGCAGGAGATAATCGCCGTAAGTGGTCGTGAGCGGTTGGCCTTCTTCGTCATAGATCATGCGCTCGAACAGCGCATTGCCGATGCCGTGCACGACGCCGCCGCGGATCTGGCCGTCGACGATCAATGGATTGATCATCCGACCACAATCGTGGACCACCACGTAACGCAAGACACTGACATCCCCTGTCTCGGGATCGACTTCGACCTCACAGGCATTTGCACCGTAAGCGAACGTCAAGGCGTTGGAATTGAAATAGGCCGTTGCAGCGAGGTCAGGCTCTATACCGCCGGGCATCGCCACTCCTGCATTTCCCGCAAGCGTGCGGGCGATCTCGGACAGTCTGATGCTCATGCCGGGAATGCCCTTTACGCCGACCGAGCCGCGCTCGAGTTCAAGATCGTGTTCGCCGACTTCGAACTGATGCGATGCGAAAGCCATTACTTTAGACCGCACCTTTTGCGCAGCCAACTGCACCGAAGAACCCGCTGTGACGGCAATACGACTGGCGATGGTGGAGATGCCGAGCGGAAATTTGGCGGTGTCTCCACTTTCGACCGTCACGTCGGCGAGCTCGACGCCGAGCATGTCCGCAGCGATCTGTGCGAATGCCGTGCAATGGCCCTGGCCCTGGCCGGATGCGCCGGTGGCGACAAAGACCTTGCCGGCCGGCGTCACGCGAACCGACGCGCCTTCGAACGGTCCGAGCCCGGTATCTTCGACGCAAGATGCGATACCAAGCCCACGCAGCTTGCCGCGCTGCTTGGCGTCGTTGCGCCGCTTCTCGAAATTCGCCGCGTCGATCTTATCGAGAACGAGATCGAGCGCGCCGCCATAGTCGCCGCTGTCATAGGAGATCGGAGAACCGTCTCGGGCTTTCATGCCGGTTGTATAGGGCATCTGGTCGGCTCGGATGAAGCTGCGGCGCCGAACCTCCTGCCGGTCGATGCCGAGATGGCGGGCGACACGGTCGGCAAGACGCTCGAGAAGGAATGCGACATTCGGCCGGCAGGCCCCACGGACCGGCGACGTCGGTACGAGGTTAGTGAGGACGACATCGATCGAAAGATCGAGCGCTTCGAGAGCGTAGGGACCAGGAAAACTGCCGAGAGCCGTGGCGGGAAGGATCAAGCCGTACGGCGCATAGGCGCCATTGTCGTGAATGCAGTGCCCGCGGATCGCCTGCAACCGTCCTTCATTGGTGAATGCGACATCCAGCGTCCAGATCTGGCCGCGTTGTTGTGTCGTGGCCACAAAATGCTCTTGGCGATCCTCGATCCATTTCACCGGACGTCGGCTCTTTATGACGGCGAGAGCAACAGCGAATTCCTCTGGATAGACGTTGGCTTTCGGTCCGAAGCCGCCGCCTACATCGGGCGTCATGACGCGGATATCGTTCTCGTCGCACTTTAGATAGACGGCGAGATGGCGCCGGACCATGTAAGGTGATTGCGAAGACGTAGATATCGTCAGCGAGTCAGTCTGCAGTTCAATGCTCGCGACCACGCCGCGGCATTCCATCGAATGACAACCGCCGCGATGAATGTCGAATCGCTCGGTAAGCACGTGATCGGCTTTGGCGAACACGGCTGCACAGTTACCGAAACCGGCTTTCATCGTGGCTGCAATGTTGCTGGCGAGGTGTGTGTGCGTTTTCGGCGAACCGGCCTCGCAGGCGAGCCCGGCATCCGACACGGTCGGCAAGAATTCGATATCCAGGACTACCGCAGCTGCGGCGTCCTCAGCTTCTGCACGAGTGTCGGCCAGAACGATGGCAATAGCTTCGCCGACATGTCGGATTTCCGCGTCGACCAGTGGGTGATAGGTGATCGGCGTCTTCAGAAGGGGATGCGGCGCCATCGGTGGCATCGGGCCCTGCGCGATGTCCGCGAAATCCGCCATCGTGTAGATCGCGACGACGCCCGGCATCCCGAGGGCGTCATGTGTATCGATGTTTCTGATCATGCCATGTGCAACGCTCGCCCGCACGAAGGCGGCATGCAGCATGCCGGGCAGCTCGATATCGTCGACATAGCGGCCTTTGCCTGCCAGCAGACGTGCATCTTCCAGGCGGGTTACGGCGGCTCCAAAGAAACGTCCGCTCATGTTGGGCTGCCCTTCGCAGATGCAGTGTCCAGCGCGGCCTGCACGATGCCCTCATAGCCGGTACAGCGGCAGATGTTACCCGAGATCGCGATCCTGACATCCCGCTCGGTCGGGGCGGGCGTGGTGCGTAAATAAGCTTCAAGTGTCATCAGCATTCCCGAAGTGCAGAATCCGCACTGCAAACCGTGGTTGGTTGCGAATGCCTGTTGAAGCGGAGAGAGCGCACCGGCTTTACTCAGGCTCTCGACCGTTTCCACGACAGCGCCGTCGACCTGAACCGCCAGCATAAGACACGACCGAATCGGCGCGCCGTTCACGATGATGGTGCACGCACCGCAGACACCGTGCTCGCAGCCCAGATGCGTGCCGGTCAACCCTAGCGAGTGACGCAAAAAGTCGCCCAGATGCATGCGCGAATCGACCGTAGCCTCGCGGCGTTCGCTGTTAAGGGTGAAGGTCACGAAGTGTTCGGTCATGACGGCCGCCGCATGGTGGACAGAGCTTCGTTCAGTGCGCGGCGGATCAGCACTCCGCCAAGATGGCGTCGATAGCCGGCGGTGACATGAACGTCTTCCATCGCATCAAGCGCGCTGACTGCGGCAATCACCGGTTTGACGTCAAGACTGTCGACATGCTGGCCGATCAGCGTGCGCTCTGCTTCGCTTAGGCGCTTCGGCGCCGCTTCGACGCCGAATGAGACCAATGCAGCACGCGTGACGCGGCCATCGCTGCCGGCTTCGAGAAGGGCCGCGCCACCGGCGATGGCGAAGTCGCCGTGCCTGCGGGCATATTCCGAGAAACCATAGCCGTGCCCTTCGGCCCAAGGCCTGAAGCGGATCGCTTCGAGAAATTCCTGTTCGCCAAGTGCCGATTGCAGCAGCCCCTCGAACCACGCGCCGGCAGGAACGACACGGCGGCCGTCCGGCCCGACGACGACGAAGTCGGCGTCAAGCGCTGCGCACATGGCAGGTTGTTCGGCGGACGGATCGAGATGGCAACAACTCCCTCCAATCGTTCCGCGGGCGCGGGTCTGGATATGGCCGACATGCTCCATTGCACGGGGCAGCAGGGGCAGTCTGGATTTGACGAGGTCCGACGCCAGCACGTCAGCCTGTCGGGTCA
>JANMAN010000696.1:0-4673 GCA_031359885.1 Tardiphaga sp.
GATGGCAAGTTCCAGCGGAATTTCGCCCAGAAACGGCACGCCGAGCTTTTGCGCTTCGGCCCGCGCGCCGCCATGATCGAAGATGTGATGGCGCTTGCCGCAATCGTCGCAGACGAAATAACTCATGTTTTCCACGAGCCCGAGGATCGGAACACCGACGTCCCGGAACATGGCAACCCCGCGCCGGGCGTCGATCAGCGCCAGATCCTGCGGCGTCGAGACGATCACGGCGCCCTTCAGCGGCACGTTCTGCGCCAGCGTCAATTGCGCGTCGCCGGTACCGGGCGGCATATCGACGACCAGAACGTCGAGCGTGCCCCACGCGACGTCGCGCAGCATCTGCGTGATCGCCGACATCACCATCGGCCCGCGCCAGATCATCGCGGTCTCTTCCTCGACGAGAAAACCGATCGACATGATCGCGAGGCCGAATCGCGCGATCGGAATCATCTTGCGATCGTCGTTCAGCTCGGGCTTGCCCTTGATGCCGGTCAGCCGCGGCACCGATGGGCCGTAGATGTCGGCGTCGAGCAACCCGACCTTCAAGCCGAGGTCGCGCAGGCCCAACGCTAAATTCAGCGCGGTGGTGGATTTTCCGACGCCGCCCTTGCCCGACGCGACGGCGATGATCGCAGCCACGCCTGGTATTTCGGCCTGCTTCGCCATCGCAGACGGCGCGCCCGGCGGCTGATGCGGCTTGTGTGCCGACGCCGGGGCGATGCCGCCCGCCGGGCGAGGAGGAGCGGCCTTTCGTTCGGCGGTCAATGCGACCATCGCGCCGGTCACGCCGGGCACCGTGCGGATCGCAGCCTCGGCCTGTGCCCGCGTCGATTCCCACGCGCGCGCCTCCGTCGATTCGACATTGATCGACAGCATCACCTTACCCTCGGCGATCGTGATATCCGACAGCACGTTGGCTTTCGTCAGCGGAATGCCGCGCGGCGAGGACACGCGGTCGAGAACTTCGGCGATCTGCTGCTTGGTGACGCTCAATGCACATTCCTTTGGAGTCGGTGGTCTGCGCGACCGTAGACGTTTTCGCGATGCAAGAAAATCGGTGCCGGGTTTTGACGCCTTGCCTGATGCCTTCGCAGGGGTTTGCCGGCGATGCCGTGGCGGTTATGCTGCTGGCTCCAGCCCCACGAGCGCATCCGATCAAGGGCGCGCCGCTCTCCCAAGGATTTGAATATGGCCAAAGTCGCTTTCATCGGTCTCGGCGTCATGGGTTTCCCGATGGCCGGCCATCTCGCCAAGAAAGGCGGTCACGAGGTCACGGTCTACAACCGCACGGAAGCCAAAGCCAAAGCCTGGGCGGACCAGTTCGGCAGCCGCCATGCCACCACTCCCAAGGAAGCCGCGACCGGTCAGGATTTCGTGATGGCCTGCGTCGGCAATGACGACGATCTACGGGCCGTGACGATCGGCAGCGACGGCGCTTTCGCCGGGATGACCAAAGGCGCGATCTTCGTCGATCACACCACGGCGTCGGCCGAGGTCGCGCGCGAACTCGACGCTGCGGCGACCAAACACGGTTTCGCCTTCATCGATGCGCCGGTGTCGGGCGGTCAGGCCGGTGCCGAGAACGGCGTCCTCACGGTGATGTGCGGCGGTGCCGACGAAGCGTACAAGCGCGCCGAGCCCGTCATCGCGGCCTATGCGCGGATGTGCAAGCTGCTCGGTCCGGCAGGCTCCGGCCAACTCACCAAGATGGTCAACCAGATTTGCATCGCAGGTCTCGTCGAAGGTCTGTCGGAAGGCATCCACTTCGCCAAGAAAGCCGGCCTCGACGTCAATGCCGTGATCGACACTATCTCGAAGGGCGCAGCGCAGTCCTGGCAGATGGAAAACCGGCACAAGACCATGAACGACGGCAAGTTCGATTTCGGCTTCGCTGTCGAATGGATGCGGAAAGATCTGTCGATTTGCCTCGCGGAAGCGCGACGCAACGGCGCGAGCCTGCCGGTGACGGGCCTCGTCGATGCCTTTTATTCGGAAGTGGAAAAAATGGGCGGCAAGCGATGGGACACGTCGAGCCTGCTGGCGCGTCTCGAGCGAAAATAAATCAAAACGGTGGACAAGTGACGAACGGCGGCCGTGAAAGCGGCCGCCGTTCGCGTTTCGGAGCGTTATTTTAGGTTTTGTTAACCTGGATGGCTGCGTTTTGAGAGCTGTTTGAAGGTCTTCATCACGAGGAGCGGTTTTATGCGGAAGTCGCTTCTCGGGTTTCGAAGGTTTCAAACAGTCTCTTAAGGCTGACCTTAATCATTTCGCGCGAGAGATAGACGCTGCGAAAAGCGTGCGATGCGTCCAGGATTTGTAGCCGTACATGAGTGAGTCCGCCGATAGGCCTGAAGTCGTCCAGCTTCCGGTTGAAGCTCCAACGACGCCTACGCGCAACCGCCGCGCGGCTGCGCAGCGCGTGCGCGAGGCCCGCGATCGCCTGACGTCGACGAGCGGCACGCGACCGGCGTTCGACCGCGAGTTGTTGCGCCAATACGCCGAAACCCGCCTGTCGGCATCGCTCGTCGTGATCCTGCTCGTCGTTTCGACCGGCGTGCTGTTCGGCCTGTGGATCAAACCGCTTGTGGCGGCGGTCTGGACCTGCGGCATCCTCTGCCTGCACGCTGTCATCATCCGCAATTGCCATCGCTTTCTCGCAGACAACCCCTCGCCGGCCGACGTCCGAAGCTGGCGGCGGCGTTTCGTGCTGCTCGATCTGTTGTACGGGTTGTGCTGGACCGCCATCCTGCTGAATCCGTCAGGGCTCGACGTGGTGTCGGGCACGCTGATGATGTTCTTGATGCTGCTGGTCGTCGCAGTGTCGAGCATGCTCGCAGCAAGCCTGCCGATCGCAGCGTTCGCGGCGACCGCGCCTGTGACGCTCGCGATCGCGCTGAAATTCGTCTCCAACGGCACCTTCGACAACTACATGCTCGCCGTGCTTGCCGTTGCCGCCGAGGGCTATTTCGCCCTGCTCGCGCACCGCCTGCATTCGACCACGCTGGCGACGCTGGAAGCGCGCGCGGAAAAGGACGCGCTGATCGGCGAACTCGAACAGGCCAAGGCGATTTCCGACGAAGCCCGCCACCGTGCCGAATCCGCCAACGTCGCGAAATCGCGTTTTCTGGCGCAGATGAGCCACGAACTGCGCACGCCGCTCAACGCGATCCTCGGCTTTTCGGAAGTGATGAAAAGCGAAATCTTCGGCGGTCATGCCGTGTCGGTCTACAAGGACTACTCGGCAGACATCCACAATTCCGGCGTCCATCTGCTCAACCTCATCAACGAAATTCTCGATCTCTCGCGCATCGAGGCCGGGCGTTACGAGCTGAACGAGGAAGCTGTGTCGCTGGTGCATGTGGTGGCGGATTGCCATCATCTGCTGAAACTGCGCGCGTCAAGCCGGGGCATCACCATCCATGAGGTGTTCGAGCAGAACATGCCGCGCATCTGGGGCGACGAGCGCGCCACGCGACAGATCGTGCTCAACCTCTTGTCCAACTCGATCAAGTTCACCCCGCAAGGCGGCGACATCTGGCTGAAGGCCGGCTGGACCGCGTCCGGCGGGCAGTATCTCAGCGTCAAGGACAACGGGTCCGGCATCGCCGAAGACGAAATTCCGATCGTGCTGGCGTCGTTCGGTCAGGGCTCGAACTCGATCAAATCCGCCGAACAGGGCGCTGGATTGGGCCTGCCGATCGCGAAAAGCCTGATCGACATGCATGGCGGCACCTTCACGCTGAAGTCGAAGCTGCGGATCGGCACGGAGGTCGTCATCACCTTCCCGCCGGAGCGCGTGATGTCGGCGCTGGCGCCGATCGAAACGCCGCCGCTGCAGCCGGATTTCACCGTCGAAACCGTTACGCCCGAAGACAAGCGCCGCCCTCGCAACAAGCCGATCATGAATGCGGGGACCGGGCTTTAGCCTAAGATCTTGGGGCTTGCGCCGACGGCGCGATCCCGCGACAACACCGAGATGAGCATCGAAACGCCGTGCATCGCAGTCTGCTTCATCGATCCGAAATCCAAGCTGTGCCTCGGCTGCGGGCGCACGCTGCCGGAGATCGCGCGCTGGCACAAAATCGAGAGCGCCGAGCGACGCGCGATTATGGCGGGGCTTGCCGATCGCATGACGAGCGCGGGCATCGAACAAATCAAAGGCAAGACCCCAGCCGCGTGAGTGCGGCATGACCCGCATCCTGCTCGTCCTGTTCGCGCTGGTGGTGGGAGCCGTGGTCGCCTATGGCGATCCGCAGCGGATCGCGGCGGCAAGTTCGATGGTCTCCGGCATGCTGCGCGACCCGAACGTGACGCCGATCCGCACCGCCGAAATCTCACGCGGAAACGGTGGCGAGTTCGCGCTGCGCGCGCAGATCAACGGCATCGGCGCGCCGATGGTGATCGATACGGGGGCGACGTCCGTCGTGCTGACCTACGAGACCGCGAAGGCCGCCGGACTGCCGCTCGAGCTGTTGTCCTACGACGTCGATGTCGAAACCGCAGGCGGCAAGACCCGCGCTGCGCGGCTGACTCTCGATCGGCTCGCGATCGGCAAACTGGTCGAGCGATCCGTGCCGGCGCTCGTCGTCCCGCGTGGGCAGATGCGATCGAATCTGCTCGGCATGAGTTTTCTCGACCGGCTGGAAAGCTGGGAGGTCCGTCAGGATCGCCTG
>JANMAN010000554.1:0-2805 GCA_031359885.1 Tardiphaga sp.
CGGATGCAGGCCTCCCACGATGCGTGGCACGCTGCGCGTCAGGTCGATACCAGTCATATCGCTCGGCTGATGCCTGCTTAGTCGTTGTGCGCACTTCGGATCAACGTTTGCTGCTGTCGTCACCGGGCGAGGCGCGACGCGCAGCGTCGTCGCCAATGACCCGGTGATCCATCCACTTCGCAAACTTCAGAAATCTATCAGGGATGATACGCGGGTCATCGAGCGCGAAGAGGCGCTCTCGCCCGCGTATGACGGCTGAATTTGTGACGCCGCCCGCTCTCACGCATCCTTCAAATAATAATTCGCCTTCTTGCCGAGCGCGAGGCGACGCAGCACGCGGCGCATCGCCATCGACGCGCGCAGTGGGCGGATCGCCGTCGTGCCGGTCCGGAACACGGCCACCTTCAGGCTATCGAGCACGGGGCTCTTGCCCGGCGGCTTCTGCGGCAAGCCGATGCCGCGCAGCATCGAATTGAAGAAGAACAGGTCGTTGACGCGGCGAACCTCTTTGGTTTTCCAGGTGATCGCCATGGAAATCGAAAACTCGTTGGCGGTGCGCACCCAGTGCGGCCATTGATACGGGATGTAGCAACCGTCGCCGCCATGCATGTGGAATTCGCGGCCACGATCGGAGAATTTCGGATCGTAAGTCAGGTTGCGATGCTTCGTCATCGAACGCTCGATCTCGTCGTCGGAAACGATGGCGCGATCGTCGTTGTTGTACACCGTGAAGAATTTCTCGCCGTGAATCTGGACGAAGAAATTGTCCTCGCTGTCCAAATGGAACGGCGTCGTCGAATTCGGCGACGAAACGAACAGAAACCCTTCAATCTGTTCGAAGCCGGCCTCCTTGAGACTGCCATAGCCGCGCGCGCGGGCGACCGAGAGCAGCGTGTCTTCGAGCAGTTGTCGATAGGGCTGCGAGTTCTCGATGCGCTTCAGCACCATCCACGCGCCGGCGGTCTCGATCCGCTTGACGACTTCGACTGGATCAAGATCGACGCTCGGAATGGCATCCGGATCTTGGCTGATCGCGACCTTGCCGGAATTATATTCGATGAGATCGCGTGGCAGTTCGGCCGCGAGCTTCGCGATCCGCGACAGCGTCAACAGCGGATGCCCGGCCAGTTTGTGCCGGATCGCAAAGGGCTTCAGCGGGAAATCTTCGGTCAGCGAAGAATTCGGCGCGGTGATGACGGGAGCGATCTCCTGGACGAGTGTCATTGCGGTTTCTCCTGACGTTTACGGATGAAATTGAAAGCACGACGTAGCGGCTCGCGAACGCCACGGCGCAGCGACAGCGCGCCTGAAATCAAAGGCACGATCGGATCGAAGGGCCGCAGCGGCACCAGCACGTCGCCGATGCGCAGGCGGCCGCGCCAGATCGGATCGATCATCGGGTGGCCGGGCATTGCGGTCGAGTCCACCAACCCGATGGCCGGATCGGCGCAAAGATGCCGGGTGAGATCGAGCGTGAGCTGCACGCCGGGCGACAGCTTGGCGAAGCTCTCGTCGATGCCGAGTTTGAAATAGAACGCACGATCGAGATGTTTGAGAACGATGGCGGCCGCGATCGGCGTCGTGCCGGCGCGCAGCGAGACGATTTCGCATTGACCGCCGGCGGCAAGCTCCGTCGTCCCGCGACGAATGAACGTCGCATCGCCCGCGTGCAGCTTGAGCGCGGTGCCGCGCTTTGCTTTCCAGCCGCTGGCTTCGAGATCGAGAAACACGTCGAGGGCGGCTTCGATATTGGGGATGCTGCGGGCGACCTCGAAGACGACCTCGCCATGTTCGGCGAGCCGATTGCGCTGGCGACGCAGCTCTTTCAATTTTTTCGCACCGAGCGCCTCGCGCAGCACGTCCTCCGCATCGCGGGTGGCGTCGAGGCAAGCGCGGGCATGCGATTGCAAGATCGTCGTCTTCAAATTCTTGCGGGCGAGCGCGGCATCGATCGCGGCCATCGCCGGGCCTTCGAGCGCAACGTCGCGCAGCACCAGCGCGTGCGCGCCGGATCGGCTGGCCTGCTCCATCATTTGCGCGACCGCATCGACCGCGCAGTCGCGCTCCAGCAACGGCGTCGAGAGCGTGCCGTAAGGATCGGCCGTGACGAGTGCGGGGAGGGGGATGCCATAGGCGCGGCGAAACGAAATCACCGGCAGCAGCCCGATCAGCGTCGTCTCGTCGTGCCATGCCGTCAGCGTCGAAACGTCGGTGCGGCCGCGCGCGGTGGCATCGACGGCGCGCGTCCATTCCGGCAGGAAATAGCCGTTCGGTTCGATCGCCCGAGCGCCGAGCGCTCGCCAGTCGGCTAGCGGGATCGCCGACAACAGGCTCGTGTTGTCTTGAGATGACGGCGCGAGGGTGCTGCTCGCCGTGGCGCGATGCGCGTCATATGTATTTGCGATATCGGCCACGTTTTGCCCCGACTTGACACGCACATGGGTGATGCGTGCTTCGCCGGTCCGCGGCGATGACGAACCCTAGCGCAAACGTTCCAACATCCGGTATCGGGCAACTTGCAATTCGCGCGACGTGCTTAACCTTGTTGTAACCATAAGGGACACAGCGCGATGTAAAGCCGTGGTATGAACCGTTCGCGCGATGTTTCGGACCTATCGATGTCGCTGTTTTCGCGCGCGTCGAATGCTGCGACCCTTTGTCACGAGGAAGATCACATGCTTCGCTTCGTCTCCGTCTGCGCCGCGCTCGCGACTTTTTTCGTATCGACTCTCGCCGGCGCGTCGGCGCAAAGCCGCGTCGCTTTGGTGATCGGACAGTCGGCCTATCGCGCCGTGACGCCGTTGC
>JANMAN010000556.1:0-3108 GCA_031359885.1 Tardiphaga sp.
CGAAAATGTAAAGGATGCCGACGTTGATATCGGCGATCACCCAGTTAAGATTGACCGGGATCACCGCCCACGCCGCGAGTGCCAGCACGCACGACACCAGCGGCGCCAGCAGGAACACGCCCTTGTTTGCGCCGGATGGGATCACCGGCTCCTTCAGCACGAACTTCAGCAGGTCCGCGAAGCTCTGCAACAATCCGAACGGGCCGACGACGTTCGGCCCGCGACGAATCTGGACCGCCGCCCAGATCTTGCGGTCCGCCAGCAGGATGTAGGCGATCGCGATCAGCAGCACGACAAGCAGCAGCAGGCTCTGCGCGATCATGACGATCGCGGGCCACAGCGTGCCGGTCCATAGCGGGCTTGCGAAGAATTCGGCCATCAGGTCACGCTCATTCCGCTGCGGTCAGCATCTGGCCGGACGCCAGTCGCGCGCATTCGGCCATCACGGCCGACGCCCGCGCGATCGGGTTGGTCAGATAGAAGTCGGCGACGCCGCGCTTGAAGGCCGCCTTATCGGCGCTGCCGCCGCGCGCGGCAAGCGCATTGATCGACGATGCGTCCCCGGCGGCGATGGTGTCGATCCGCATCAAATGCGGAACCGCCTTGAACATCGCCTGCCGCAGCGCGACCAGCGAATCGTAAGGCAGCCGGTGGCCGAGCACGTCGGACAGCGCGCGGATCACCGCCCAATCCTCGCGCGCATCGCCCGGCGGGAAGCCGGCCCGCGCCGCCATCTGCACCCGGCCCTCGGTATTCACGTAAATTCCCGATTTCTCGGTATAGGCCGCACCGGGTAGGATGACATCGGCGCGATGCGCGCCGCGGTCGCCGTGGGTGCCGATATAGACCACGAAGGCTCCGGCGGCCGGGTCGATCTCGTCCGCGCCCAATGAGAACAGCACGTCCGCCTCGCCGGCTGCGCGCAAGCTGCCGGCAAAGCCGATGTCGAGCGCGCCCACCGTCGAAGCCGCGGTCTGCAACACGCCGAAACCGTTCCAGCCGTCGCCCAGCGCGCCGTTGTCGAGCGCGAGTTTCGCCAGCGTCGCCATCACCGCCGCGCCGTCCGGCCGTGCCATCACGCTCGCGCCGACCAGCACGATCGGATGCTTGGCGTTTTTCAAAACCTCGGCGAAAGAATGCCTGCCCGCGACGAGATCGGCGAGCGAGTCCGGGCCCGCGCCGATGTGATCGGCGGTGTAAGTCAGATCGGTCGCATCGCCGATCACGCCGACCTTCATCTGGCCCGAACGCCAGCGCTTGCGGATGCGCGCGTTGAGAATCGCGGCTTCCTTGCGCGGGTTGGCACCGACGATCAACAAGGCGTCGGCCTGCTCGATCCCTGCGATGGTCGGATTGAAAATATAGGACGCGCGACCCGCGGCCGGATCGAACCCGTCGCCGCTCTGGATCGCGACGTTTGTGGAGCCGAGTTTCGCCAACAGCTCTTTCAGCGCGAACATCTCCTCGACGGCGGCGAGATCGCCCGCGACCGCTGCGATGCGCGAACCGTTCACGCCCTTCACACGCGCCGCGATGGCCGCGAAGGCTTCAGGCCACGACGCCGCGCGCAGCTTGCCGTTGTCGCGAATGTAGGGCCGATCGAGCCGCTGATTGCGCAGTCCGTCGACGACATGTCGGGTCTTGTCGGAAATCCATTCCTCGTTCACCGCCTCGTTGACGCGCGGCAGAATGCGCATTACCTCGCGGCCGCGCGTGTCGACGCGGATCGCCGAGCCGACCGCGTCCATCACGTCGATCGACTGCGTCTTGCCAAGCTCCCACGGCCTGGCGATGAAGGCGTAGGGCTTCGAGGTCAGCGCGCCGACCGGGCAGATGTCGACGAGATTGCCTTGCAACTCCGACGTCAGAGCGGATTCGAGATAGGTCGTGATCTCCATGTCTTCGCCGCGTCCGGTCGCGCCCATCTCGGGCACGCCGCAGACTTCCGAGGCGAAGCGCACGCAGCGTGTGCACTGGATGCAGCGGTTCATCGAGGTCTTGACCAGCGCGCCGAGATATTTGTCTTCGACCGCGCGTTTGTTCTCGGCGAAGCGCGACGAATCCACGCCGTAGCCCATCGCTTGATCCTGCAAATCGCACTCGCCGCCTTGATCGCAGATCGGGCAATCCAGCGGGTGATTGATCAGCAGGAATTCCATCACGCCTTCGCGCGCCTTCCGCACCATCGGCGAACGCGTCGAGATTTCCGGCGGCTCGCCCTTGGGACCGGGACGGCAATCGCGAACGCCCCATGCGCAAGACGCGACCGGCTTCGGTCCACCCTTCACTTCGACGAGGCACATCCGGCAATTGCCGGCGATCGACAGCCGCTCGTGATAGCAAAAGCGCGGGATCTCAGCGCCCGCCGCTTCGCATGCTTGCAACAGCGTGTATTCGGCGGGAACGTCGATCTCTTTGCCGTCGATAATGAGGAGGGTCATTGTAAGTTCTCGGCAAACTCTAGTGAGGTTGATCGACGAGCAAGCAGTCATTCCGGGGCGCTTGAGCCGCACGGCTTCGTGCGGCGAATGCGAGCCCGGAATCCATAACCCCCACACGGAGTATGGATTCTCCGTTGCGCAATTGCGCAACGTAGCCTGTGCCACGAGTCGGCTTCGCCGACATCGTGACCCATCCCGGAATGACGAAAGAAATTTGTGTCGCGTGCATCATCACCCCTACTCCGCCGCGACCATGTGCACGGGATCGAGCACGCCTTGATCGCCGACGCTGGCCTTGCGGCTGAAGTCGTCGATGCGGCGTTCGATCTCCGGGCGGAAGGCGCGGATCAGGCCCTGGATCGGCCACGCGGCGGCGTCGCCGAGCGCGCAGATCGTATGGCCTTCGACCTGCTTCGTCACTTCGAGCAGCATGTCGATCTCGCGCTTCTGCGCACGGCCCTCGACCATGCGGTTGAGCACGCGCCACATCCAGCCGGTGCCCTCGCGGCACGGCGTGCACTGGCCGCAGCTCTCGTGCTTGTAGAAGTAGGCGATGCGGGCGAACGCCTTGATGATGTCGGTCGATTTGTCCATCACGATGATGGCGGCGGTGCCCATGCCGCTCTTGAGCTTCGACAGGGTGTCGAAATCCATTGTCAGGTCCTGG
>JANMAN010000586.1:0-2620 GCA_031359885.1 Tardiphaga sp.
GTCGCTGAAGGGCGCGATCCACGCTGCCGCACCCTGCCCGGTCGATGTGAAGCAGAAAATGATCGACTGGTGGGGACCTATCCTGATCGAATATTACGCCGGTTCCGAAGGTAACGGCGTTACGGTTTCGAATTCGCAACAATGGCTGACGCATCGCGGCACGGTGGGGAAGGCCGTCGTCGGCTTGATCAAGATTTTAGATGAGAATGACGCCGAGCAGCCCGCCGGTGAAATCGGTACGGTCTATTTCGCCGACGCGCCGGTGTTTTCATATCACAACGATCCCGAAAAAACGAAGAAGGCCTTTAACGCGAAAGGATGGTCCACACTCGGTGACGTCGGCTATCTCGATCAAGAGGGGTTTCTCTATCTTACCGACCGCAAGAGCTACATGATCATTTCCGGCGGCGTGAACATTTATCCGCAGGAAACCGAAGACGTGCTAATCACGCATCCCGCGGTCGCGGATGTCGCGGTGTTCGGCGTGCCGAACGAAGAAATGGGCGAAGAGGTCAAGGCCGTCGTGCAGGCGCATGATCCGGCGAGCGCAAATGCTGAACTCGCGCACGAATTGATGCTGTTCTGTCGCCAGCATCTGTCGCCGATCAAATGTCCCAAGAGTATCGACTTCGAAGCCGAGTTGCCGCGCACGCCCACGGGAAAGCTGGTGAAGCGACATCTGCGCGATAAATATTGGCCGAAGATGCAGACCGTGTCGGCGTGACCGGGATGCAGCCTCTCGACGCCGGCGTCCTTCCGGCCGGCATCCGCGCTCGGATCGTCGATGGCATCAACGGCCTGTCGATGCATGTGCTGGAAGCAGGCTTCGAAACATCAGGACGGTCATGCATCTTGCTGCTGCATGGATTTCCTGAATTGGCCTTTTCGTGGCGCAAGGTGATGCCCGCTCTTGCGGCGGCCGGCTATCACGTCATTGCGCCGGACCAGCGCGGATATGGACGAACGACGGGGGCCGATACGCGCTATGACGGCGACGTGCGGTCCTTCGGATTGCTGAACCTGGCGCGTGATGCGCTCGCGCTTGTATCGGCCTTCGGCTACCGCGAAGTGAACGTCGTCGGCCATGATTTCGGCTCGTCGGTGGCCGCCTGGTGCGCACTGACGCGGCCAGATGTGTTTCGTAAAGTGGTAATGATGAGCGCGCCGTTCGGTGGCGTCACGCCGTTACCGTTCGACACCCTTGCGCATCCCGCACCAAAGCCGGACGACACTGTGCATTCCGACCTCGCAGCGCTCGATAGACCGCGCAAACATTATCAATGGTATTATTCGACGCGCGACGCGAACGACCACATGCAGCACGCGCCGCAAGGCGTGCATGATTTTCTGCGCGCGTATTATCATGCGAAGAGTGCGGACTGGCCAGGCAACACGCCATACCCGCTGGATGGCTGGAGAGCCACTGAATTGGCGCATCTACCGACCTATTATGTCATGGATGCCGGCGAGACGATGGCCGAGACCGTCGCCAAAGAAATGCCGACGCCGGAGCAGATCGCGGCTTGCGCGTGGCTTCCGAACGATCAACTAAAAATCTACGCCGATGAATATGCGCGCACCGGATTTCAAGGTGGGCTGCAATGGTATCGCTGCGGCACCGACCCGGCGATCGCGGACGAACTGCAATTGTTTTCAAGCCGCACCATCGATGTGCCGTCGGCATTCATCGCCGGCAGACAAGATTGGGGCATCTATCAGAAGCCCGGCGCGATCGAGGCGATGCAGAGCAAAGCCTGCACTGACATGCGCGGGGTACACCTGATCGACGGCGCGGGACATTGGGTGCAGCAGGAGCAACCGCAAGAGGTTGCGCGGTTGCTGCTGGAGTTTCTCGCGGCGCGCTGATGCGATTACGCCCTCACGGCTGCCGAATCCGCCTTTGCCGGGAGATAACGGCGCGCTTGATTCTCGGTCAATAGCAAACTCTCACGCATCGAACGTGATGATGCTGCGCACAGTCTTGCCCGCCTTCATCGCGGCAAAGCCCTCATTGATCTCCGAGAGCTTCAACCGCGCGGAAATCCAATCGTCGAGGTGCAGCCGGCCTTTCAGATAAAATTCAACAAGCCTCGGCATATCGACGCGGAAATGGTTCGAGCCCATCGACGAGCCTTGGATCTTGCGCTCGCGCAGGAAATCGAAGCCGTGCAGTTCGATCTTCTGACCGAACGGAATCATGCCGACGATGGTCGCGGTGCCGCCGGGAGCCAACATCGCGAACGCCTGTTCGGCGGTTTCCTTGCGGCCGAGCACTTCGAACGAATGATGCACGCCGCCATTGGTGAGATCCTTGACCTGCTGCACGACATCGCCGTTGCGCGGATCGACCACGTCGGTCGCGCCGAGCTTGGTCGCGAGTTGCAGCTTAGCCGGATTGGTATCGACCGCGATGATGCGGCCGGCACCGGCGATTTCCGCGCCGTTGATCGCCGCCATGCCGACGCCGCCGCAGCCGATCACCGCGACCGTCTCGCCGGCCCGCACATTGGCGGTGTTGACCACCGCGCCATAGCCGGTGATGACACCGCAGCCGATCAGCGCCGCCAGTTCGAGCGGCATATCGTTGCGGATTTTGACGATGGCGTTTTCGTGCACCAGC
>JANMAN010000702.1:0-3868 GCA_031359885.1 Tardiphaga sp.
GACCTGGTCAAGGAAGGTCGCTGATGCAGGTTCTGCCTAAACAAGCGGACATCCTCAGCGTCGAGAATCTCACGATGCGTTTCGGCGGCATCGTCGCGGTCAACGATCTCAGCTTCAAGGCCCAGCGGCGCAAGATTACCGCGCTGATCGGCCCGAACGGCGCGGGCAAGACGACCGTTTTCAATTGCATCACCGGCTTTTACAAACCGACCTCGGGCCGCATCCGTCTCGCCCATGACGACGGCGCGCAATTCGAACTGCAAAAGCTGAACGACTTTCGAATTTCTAAAGTCGGCAAGGTCGCGCGCACCTTCCAGAACATCCGGCTGTTTCCGGGCATGACCGCGTTAGAAAATCTGATGGTCGCCCAGCACAACGCGCTGATGAAGGCGTCCGGCTATACGGTTTATGGCCTGTTTGGCATGCCGTCGTACAAGGCTGCCGAGACCGCCGCGATCGATCTCGCACGCTTCTGGCTCGATCAAGTCAATCTGCTTGAGCGCGCCGACGACGCAGCGGGCAATCTGCCGTATGGCGATCAACGCCGGCTCGAAATCGCACGCGCGATGTGTACGCGGCCTGCGCTGCTGTGTCTCGACGAACCCGCCGCCGGTTTGAACGCTCGCGAAAGCGCCGCGCTCAGCGAGTTATTACTCTCGATCCGCGATGCCCACGACACATCGATATTGCTGATCGAACACGACATGGCCGTGGTGATGGAAATCTCCGACCACATCTGCGTGCTCGATTACGGCGTGAAGATCGCCGATGCAGCGCCGCAGGCGATCCGCGACGATCCGAAAGTCATCGCGGCCTACCTCGGCGCGGAGGATGAAGAGGAAGCCGTCGCCGT
Organism: Tardiphaga sp.; assembly: GCA_031359885.1. GTDB lineage: Bacteria > Pseudomonadota > Alphaproteobacteria > Rhizobiales > Xanthobacteraceae > Tardiphaga. The sequence continues at coordinate 854 of JANMAN010000702.1, forward strand.
CATGGAGGGCGACGCATGACTTCCCTCCTCGCGATTCGCGGGCTGCGCGCGTCCTACGGCAAGATTGAAGCGCTGAAAGGCGTCGATCTTGATATCGCCGCCGGCGAGATCGTGACCCTGATCGGTGCCAATGGTGCCGGCAAATCGACGCTGATGATGACGATCTTCGGCAAGCCCCGCGCCCGCGCCGGCGACATTCATTTCGACGGCCACGACATCACGAACGTCCCGACGCATCACATCGCACGCCTCAAGATCGCGCAATCGCCTGAAGGCCGGCGAATTTTTCCGCGCATGAGCGTTGCTGAAAATCTACAGATGGGCGCGGATGCCACCGAAGGCACGCCGGCCGATCGCGCGGCCTCGCTTGAAAAAGTCGTCACGCTGTTTCCGCGCTTGAAGGAGCGCATGACCCAGCGCGGCGGCACGTTGTCCGGCGGCGAGCAGCAAATGCTCGCGATCGGCCGCGCGCTGATGTCGCGGCCACGCTTGCTGATGCTCGACGAGCCGTCGCTGGGTCTCGCGCCTCTGATCGCGAAACAAATCTTCGACGCCATCCGCGCGCTGAACAAAGAGGACGGCCTCACGGTGTTGATCGTCGAGCAGAACGCCAATCATGCGCTGCGCCTGGCCCATCGCGGCTACGTCATGGTCAATGGACTCATTACGCTGTCCGGCACCGGCGCGGAGTTGTTGAAGCGGCCCGAAATCCGCGCGGCGTATCTCGAAGGCGGCCGGCATTAAGTTCGTCCTGCGACGTGCTGCCACGCCGGGTGCGCCGAATTTTGCCGATGACTTCATCGTGAAATCAGCCGACAATACCGTCGGAATCGTCGTTCCGTTTCAACCCGCCCGCAGCGTGAGGACCAACCGCATGAAACATACCAAACTGTTCGGGCTTGCGCTCGGCGCATCGCTCGCTTTCGCGACGGCCGGTTTTGCGCAGGACATCACCATCGCCGTCGCGGGTCCGATGACCGGCGGCGAGAGCGCGTTCGGCCGCCAGTTGAAGAACGGCGCGGATCAGTTCGTCGCTGACATCAACGCCGCTGGCGGCGTCACAGGCAAGAAGCTAGCGCTATTCGTCGGCGACGATGCCTGCGATCCGAAGCAAGCGCGTTCGATCGCGGAAAAGATTTCTGGCTCGAAGATACCCTTCGTCGCCGGTCATTTCTGCTCGTCGTCGTCGATCCCTGCGTCCGAAGCCTATGCCGACGGCAATGTGTTGCAGATCACGCCGGCCTCGACCAATCCGCTGTTCACCGAACGCAAGCTGTGGAACGTGGCGCGCGTCTGCGGTCGCGACGATCAGCAGGGTCTGATTGCGGCGGACTACATCGTCAAGAATTTCAAAGGAAAGAACGTCGCGATCCTCAACGACAAGACGACCTACGGCAAAGGTCTCGCCGACGAGACCAAGAAGGCGCTGAACAAGGCCGGCTTCACCGAGAAACTGTTCGAGTCCTACAATAAGGGCGACAAGGACTTCAATTCGATCGTCTCGCGCCTGAAGCGCGACAACATCGATCTGGTTTACGTCGGTGGCTATCATCAGGAAGCCGGGTTGATCGTGCGGCAGATGCGCGATCAGGGCCTCAAGACCGTTCTGATGGCCGGCGACGCGATGAACGACAAGGAGTTCGCCTCGATCACCGGCCCGGCCGGCGAAGGCACGCTGTTCACCTTCGGACCCGACCCGCGCAACAAGCCGAGCGCCAAGGCGATCGTCGAGAAGTTCAAGGCCAAGGGCATCGATCCCGAGGGCTACACGCTCTACACCTACGCCGCGATGCAGGTCTGGTCGCAGGCCGTTGCGAAGGTCGGCTCGACGGATCCGAAAAAGGTGATGGACGCGCTGAAAGCCGGCGAGTGGGACACGGTTCTGGGCAAGATGGCGTTCGATGCCAAGGGCGACATCAAGGCGATCGACTACGTCGTCTACAAATGGGACGCCAAGGGCAATTACGCGGAAATCAACGCCAAGGCGATGTGAGACACTGAGCTTTCCGCATCAACAAACGTCGTCACCCGCCTGGTGCGCAAACGCGCACTTGGCGGGGACGACCTAGTGCTCGAGCTGATCAAAGCTTCACCCGAAGTTCTGCAGCGCCGGAAACGTCTCCAGCAACCAGATGCTGACGCTGGTGACGGCCCCCGTCAGAAATCCGATCCCGACCAAAATCATCAACGCGCCCATCGCGCGCTCGACCTGCACCAGATGCGTCTTCATGCGCGCGAACAGTGCCGAGAAGCGCTCGACCATGAACGCCGCGAGCAAAAACGGAATGCCGAGGCCCATCGAATAAACCGCGAGCAGGCTCGCGCCTTTGACCACCGTCGCCTCCGCCGCCGCGACCGACAAGATCGCCGCCAGGATCGGCCCGATGCACGGCGTCCAGCCGAACGCAAACGCCAGCCCCATCGCATAAGCGCCCCACAGACCGACCGGCTTGGCCATGCCGAGGCGGCCCTCGCGCATCAAAAGGCCGATCCGCGTCAGACCCAGAAAATGCAGCCCCATAATAATGATCACGATGCCGGCCGCGATCGACAGATACGCCGAATAAGCCCGCACCAGCCCGCCGATCAAGCTGGCGCTCGCGCCGAGTGCCACGAACACGGTCGAGAATCCCAACACGAAGCACAGCGCCGACAGCATCACCGCCCGGCGGGAGGCCGTGGAGCTGCCGTCTTCCGCCACTTCGCTGACCGTGGCACCCGTGAGATAGATCAGATAGGGCGGCACCAGCGGCAGTACGCAGGGCGACAGAAAGCTGACAAGGCCGGCGATCAGTGCGGCGGGAATGGAGACATCTGAAATCATGCCGTTCCTTGCACCGCGCAGCCCGCGCCGCGCAAGTCCTGCGGCCCCTGCCATCGCGGATGTGATCGGCTTGACGCTCGCCGCCCACCACGATCATCTAGTGGAGTGGATTTTTCATTCGCCTACAACCATGCCGCGTGATCGCCCAGCGAAAGTAAAAAACCGGAAACCACAAGCAACATATATTTGCT
>JANMAN010000622.1:0-4862 GCA_031359885.1 Tardiphaga sp.
TCGCCGAGGCGGGCGCATCGGTCGCGCCTGCCGCTGTCAATCGCGAGCCGAACTTCACTTCGGCTTCCACGCCCATAATGCCGGTCGTTCCGGACACCGTCACGCCGTCGCCGGTGGTCGCCGTACCTGTCACGCAAGACCTGCAGGCGCGCGTCGAGCCGATCGTGCCGGATTCAACCGCCGCCGACATCAAGCACGAGGCGGACTCGCCGAAGATCGTGTCGCCCGGTCTCGCGCCCGGTGGTGCAGCGCACCCGTCATCGGATTTGCCACCACGCCAGTGACTTCGCGTTAACCGCGTCTGTCAGATGTTTTGTCGCGTCGTGCCGCCGGCCCGCGCGGCATGACCGCTCGCGTCGGCGCTGCGATAGGCCGCCATCGCGTCTTCGGGCGACGCGCGACGCAGCACGCGGGTCTGCGGACAACGTTCGGCGATTGCGATCAGATGCGTGATGAAAGACGGGTCATGCTTCGCGGAGCGCAGCGGCACAGCGACAACCGCATCGTCGGCTCTCGACAAGATGCCGTCGATCGGCACCAGCGCAAACGTCGGTTCAGCGATGCGATCGCTGGCGCGGCGGCGTGGCGTGGATGACCGTTCGAATGCGTCATTCATCATGAAATAATTCCCGGCTGCCGCGTATCGTTCCGGCACGATGCGGGCCGGTCAAGAGGCAGCGTCGCAAAGCGCATGCCGCAATCGCAGCAATGGAATTCCGAGCGATTTCGAAGTTGTTCAGGACTACTAGTTAGTTTGCGCCGTCCGGCGTGACCTGTTTTGATGCCGGCAGCCGATTCGCGACGTCCCAAAATGAGGCGGCCTTGACCCTTTCAACACTCACGACGGCGCCGACCGTTCGACCGCTGACCGCCTTTCCGATGCCGGACATTCTGGAGTCGCTGGGCCATGCTGCTTTCGAGTGGGACATTACAACCGACGCGATTGTTTGGAGCGACCAGGCTGCCACCGTGTTCGGCGACATGCCGGCCGCCGCGTTGGCAACGGGAGCTGAGCTCAGCAAGCTGATCGAGACGGTCGGACCGACGCGCGCTGAAACTGTGTTCAGCGCCAACAGTGCTCCATACCGGATCGAATATGGCATCCGCGCCAGCTCTGCCGCGCCGCTTGTCTGGATCGAGGAAACCGGCCGTTGCCTGACGGGCCACGACGGAAAGCCGACGCGCGTCCAAGGCATCGTCCGCGTCAATTGCGACCGCCGCGCCCGCGACGAGGAGCTGATCAAGCTTGCGCGTCATGATCCTTTGACCGGCGAACTCAACCGGACTCATCTGATCGCGGCGCTCGGCGAAGCGATCGACGAGGCGATCCGCTTCCGCACCTCCTTCGCGTTCATGCTGGTCGGTATCGATCATCTCGCCCGCATCAACGATGCTTTCGGTTTCGACGTCGCCGACGAGGTGATCTGTCAGGCCGCAGGGCGCATTCGAACGCGACTGCGCGGTGGCGATGTCCTCGGACGGTTTTCGGGCAACAAATTCGGTCTGATCCTGAAGAACTGTTCGGTGGACGACACTGGGATTGCGGCCGAGCGTTTTCTTGCCGGCATCCGCGACGAGGTGATGCCGACCAAATCCGGTCCGGTCTCGGTGACCGCTTCGATCGGCGCCGTCAGCGTGCCGCGTTACGCGCGTAGTATCGACGAAGCTTTGAACCGCACGCAAGAGACGCTGGATGCCGCAAAAAGCCGGCGGCATGGCTCTTACGCGATGTGGCGGCCGAATGTGGAGCGCGACGCGCAGCGCCGCGTCAACATCCGCGTCACCGACGAAATCGTCACGGCGCTGAACGAGCGCCGCATCATGACGGCGTTCGAGCCGGTGATGAACGCTGTGACCAGGCAGCCGGCGTTTTACGAATGCCTCGTGCGAATGGAGCAGGTCGACGGCCAGCTCTTGCTGGCGCCCGACGTCGTACCGGTGGCCGAAAAACTCGGCCTCATTCGGCTGGTCGATCATCGTGTGCTCGAACTGGTGGTGGCGCAGCTCGCGGACAATCCGAACGTCGAACTCAGTCTGAACATCTCGCCGGACACCACGATGGATCCGGACTGGTGGGCAAGCATCGAATCGATGATGAGCGCTCACCCCGGCGTCGGCGAACGTTTGATCGTGGAAATTACCGAGACCGTCGCGATCCAGGACATCAATGATGTTCGCGGCTTCGTCACGCGGCTGAAGAATTTCGGCAGCCGTATCGCGATCGACGATTTCGGTGCCGGCTACACGTCGTTCCGCAATCTGCGCAAGCTCGGCGTGGACATCATCAAGATCGACGGAGCGGTCGTGCAGAACATGGCGCGATCGGCGGACGACCGCGCGTTCGTGCAGTCGTTGATCGATCTCGCGCGCCGGCTCGGCATCAAGACGGTCGCGGAATGGGTTCAGGACGAAGAGTCGGCCACGATGCTGCGCGATTGGGGCTGCGATTACATTCAAGGCCGATTGACCGGCCTCGCGTCATCGCATCGGCCGTGGGTCGTCAACAACGCAACTGCGATCAGCGTCGCGAGGTAGGTTTCCGTTGAGAAAACCTCACTCCTCTTTACGCGGCTCTTTCGACATGCGCTCCAAGCGGTCCTGCATGTCCTTCATCTGACGGCGCAAATCGTCGATATCGCCGCCATCATGGGTGACTTCCGGCGTGCTGGCCTTGTCGACCTCGGATGCAGCAGCGTGCCCGGCGCGCGGCGGCACGAACGGCTTGAACATAGCGAAGGTCTGCTGAAACAATTCCATGTTGCGGCGGACGGTTTCTTCCAGCGGCGCGAACGGCGTCATGGAGAACGTGTTCGTCATCTGCTTGCGGAATTTTTCCTGCTCGCGCGTCAGCGAATCGATCGACTGTTCGAGATATTTCGGCACCACCATCTGCATGCTGTCGCCGTAAAATCGGATCAACTGACGCAGGAATGTGGTCGGCAGCAGGTTCTGACCGGCCTTGTTTTCCTGCTCGAAGATGATCTGGGCGAGCACGGAGCGGGTGATGTCGTCGCCTGTCTTGGCGTCGTAGACCAGAAAGTCTTCGCCGGCCTTGACCATCGCGGCAAGGTCTTCGAGCGTGACGTATGTGCTGGTTCCGGTATTATATAGGCGGCGGTTCGCGTATTTCTTGATCGTGGTGGGCTGATCTGTTTTCGCCATGGTCTCACACATACATGCCGGGACGGGAACCGGAAAACCGGAGACGGAACCGGACTGTAGCAGGCCGGCGAATTTGGACGCGTTGCAATAAAGAAAGCATTTTCGATCGGGTTCGGCTACCGTTTTGTGCGCCACGGTTAATTGCAACGCAGAGATATTGCACAGGAAATCGGCATTGGCGCCGTTTCGCGTGCGATGCGGCCGGAAATGGTCGTCGCGATGATTGACACCGGCCGGCGAGGTTAACAGGATAAGCTGCAATCTCAGGCCCATCGCCGGTTGAACCGGCTCTCGACCCAAACCTCAGGAGATGTCCATGTCCGACGATGTCGTCATCGTCAGCGCCGTCCGCACCCCGGTCGGCAGTTTCAACGGCGCGTTCGCCACCATGCCTGCGCATGATCTCGGCGCCATCGCCATCCGTGCGGCGCTGGAGCGGGGCGGCATCGAGCCGGGCCGCGTCTCCGAAGTGATCATGGGCCAGATCCTGACCGCGGCGCAGGGTCAGAACCCCGCCCGTCAGGCTTCGATCAATGCCGGCATTCCAGTCGAAAGCCCGGCCTGGGGCGTGAATCAGCTCTGCGGCTCGGGTCTGCGGACGGTGGCGCTCGGCTATCAAGCCATCCTCAATGGCGACTCCGAAATCGTCGTCGCCGGCGGCCAGGAATCCATGAGCATGGCTCCCCACGCGCAATATCTGCGCGGCGGCACCAAGATGGGTGGCATCGAATTCATCGACACGATGATCAAGGACGGTTTGTGGGACGCCTTCAACGGCTACCACATGGGTAACACCGCCGAGAACGTCGCGAAGCAGTATCAGATCACGCGCACGCAGCAGGACGAGTTTGCCGTCGCCTCGCAGCGGAAAGCCGAAGCCGCGCAGAAGGCCGGCAAGTTCAAAGACGAGATCGTCCCGGTCACGATCAAGTCGCGCAAGGGCGACGTCACTGTCAGCGACGACGAATATCCGCGCCACGGCGCGACGGTCGAAGCGATGGGCAAGCTGAAGCCCGCCTTCGAAAAAGACGGCACCGTTACGGCTGGTTCGGCGTCCGGCATCAATGACGGCGCAGCGGTTGTCGTGCTGATGTCCGCCAAGCAGGCCGCGAAAGAAGGCCGCACCGTGCTCGGTCGCATCGTGTCCTGGGGTCAGGCCGGCGTCGATCCGAAAATCATGGGCACGGGGCCGATCCCGGCCTCGCGCGCAGCGTTGAAGAAAGCCGGCTGGTCGGTCAACGATCTCGATCTGATCGAAGCCAACGAAGCCTTCGCGGCGCAGGCCTGCGCAGTGAACAAAGACCTCGGCTGGGACACCGGCAAGGTCAACGTCAACGGCGGCGCGATCGCAATCGGCCATCCGGTCGGCGCATCGGGCGCGCGCGTGCTGGTCACGTTGTTGCACGAGATGCAGAAGCGCGATTCCAAAAAGGGCCTCGCGACCTTGTGCATCGGCGGCGGCATGGGCATCGCGATGTGCATTGCACGGGACTGATGTTGCGGCACGGCGTGATGAAAATCACGCGCAATCGCTAAACGAGTTTAATAAAAAACCAATGCCCGGCTTGCGCCGGGCATTTTTATCTTCAAGATCGCAACAGAGCCGTTGTCGTTCGGCTTATAAAAAAAAGTCCAAGGAGGATTCGATTATGGCACGAGTTGCATTGGTGACCGGCGGGACGCGCGGCATTGGCGGAGCG
>JANMAN010000636.1:0-2899 GCA_031359885.1 Tardiphaga sp.
TCGCCGCGCTCGCGGTCGACGAAGGCGCGAAACATCGGCCGTCGCATACCGCGCTCAAAGCGACGCGCTCCGGCAACGGCTTCAAGCTGTCCGGCAACAAGGCGCTCGTCGTCGACGGCCATGTCGCGGACAGGCTGATCGTCGCCGCGCGCAGCGCGGGCGCGCCCGGCGAACGCGACGGCCTGACGCTATTTTGGGTCGACGCCAAAACCAAAGGCATCACCATCGAACGCACGGCGATGCTCGACGCGCATAATGCCGCGCGCATTGCATTCGACGCCGCGGAAATCGATGCCGACGGCGTGCTCGGCGAAGTCGATCAGGGCGGCGCGCTGCTCGACGGCATCCTCAATATCGGGCGCGGCGCGGTCGCATCCGAGATGGTCGGCCTGTCCACGGAAGTGTTCGATCGCACCGTGACCTATCTCAAAGAGCGCAAGCAGTTCGGCAAATTGATCGGCGAATTCCAGGCGCTGCAACATCGCGCCGCGCATCTTTACATCGAGATCGAAATCACCCGCGCCGCCGTGATGAAGGCGTTGCAGAAGCTCGACGAAAACGACGAGAGCGCTGCGGCGGCCGTCGCCGTCGCGAAAGCCAAAGCCGGCACGACGGCGACGCTCGCGGTTCAGGAAGGCGTGCAGATGCATGGCGGCATGGGCATGACCGACCAGTTCGACATCGGGTTGTTCATGAAGCGCGCACGGGTCTGCCAGGAATTGTTCGGCGACAGCAACTTCCACGCCGATCAACTGGCGCGGCTGAAGCAGTATTGACGAACTACCCCCATGGCCCGCGGCGGTTGCGCGGCGCCGACACGTCCCACGGATTGGATGGCGCGTGACCCAATCTGCCGCGCGGCGCACCGGATAAAACGCCGCCGCTCGGCGCCAATCGCTGCAACGCCGCGATGCGGTTTTCGGTCGCGGGATGCGTCGAGAACAGATTGTCCATGCCGCGCCCCGACAGCGGATTGATGATGAACATGTGCGCGGTCGCCGGCGCGCGTTCGGCGTCCTCGTTCGGGATCTGATGCGCGGCGTTGTCGATCTTCTGCAATGCCGATGCGAGCCACATCGGCTCGCCGCAGATCCGCGCGCCCATTTCGTCGGCGGCGTATTCGCGCGTCCGGCTGATCGCCATCTGCACCACCATCGCGCCGAGCGGCGCCAGGATCATCAGCGCCAGCGAACCGATCACGCCCGGACCGTTGCTGTTGCGGTTGCCGCCGAAGAACATGCCGAACTGCCCCAGCATCGATACCGCGCCGGCAATCGTCGCGGTGATCGTCATCAGCAGCGTGTCGTGATGTTTGATATGCGCCAATTCGTGCGCAATCACGCCGGCGAGTTCTTCGCGGCTCAATTGCTGCATCAACCCGGTCGTGACGGCGACGGCGGCATTTTCTGGATTGCGCCCGGTCGCAAACGCATTCGGCTGCGGATTGTCCATCAGATAGACCTTCGGCATCGGCAGCTCGGCCCGCGCCGCCAGCTCCGCCACCATGCGATGCAGGTCCGGCGCATAATTCGCGTCGACCGGCTGCGCGCCGTGCATCGACAGCACCATGCGGTCCGAATTCCAATATGCGAACAGGTTCGTCGCCGCCGCGAACAACAGCGCCACCATCGCGCCGGTCGCGCCGCCGAGCAGATAACCGACGCCCATGAACAGGGCCGCCAGACCAGCCAGAAGGGTCGCGGTGCGGAAATAGCTCATCTCGGTCTCCAAACGCGGCCTTGTCGCGCCGCGTCCCTCACATGGGGACCGCCCGCCCGAAACTTCAAGTCGCTGCGGCGGCGCGTCGCGGTTCTGCCCTGCAGCCGCACCGCATTGAAAGCGCGGCGCAGGTGGCTTAGCGTCGGACCAACGACAACAACAATAAAGGGAAACGCAACATGGCGCGCATGAAGTTCGGCGCTTTTCTGGCTCCGCATCATCCGATCGGCGAGCATCCGACGCTGCAATTCCGCCGCGACCTCGATTTCGTGCAGCAGCTCGACGAGCTCGGCTACGACGAATTTTGGTGCGGCGAGCATCATTCGTCCGGCTGGGAGATGATCGCGTCGCCGGAAATGTTTCTCGCCGCAGCCGGCGAACGCACCAAGCGCATCAAGCTTGGCACCGGCGTGGTGTCGCTGCCCTATCACCACCCTTTCAACGTCGCGCAGCGCATGGTGCAGCTCGACCACATGACCGGCGGCCGCGCGATGTTCGGCTCCGGCCCCGGCGCGTTGGCGTCGGACGCGCACACACTCGGCATCGATCCGATGACGCAGCGCGATCGCCAGGACGAGGCGATCGGTTACATCCGCCGTCTGTTCAAGGGCGAGCGCGTCACCGCGAATAGCGACTGGTTCACGATGAACGACGCCGCGCTGCAAATCCTGCCGTTGCAGGAAGAGATGCCGTTCGTCGTCGCGTCGCAGATATCGCCATCCGGCATGACGCTCGCTGGCAAATACGGCATCGGCATCATCTCGCTGGGCTCGATGTCCACGCAGGGGCTGATGGCGCTGCCGCAGCAATGGGAGTTCGCCGAAGACGCCGCGAAAAAACACGGTCAAACCGTCGATCGCGCCAATTGGCGCGTGCTGCTGTCGTGGCACATCGCCGAGACGCGCGAACAGGCGCGCGCGGAAGCGGGCAAAGGCCTGATGCGCTGGCACAACGAATACACGGTCGGCACCTTGCAGCGGCCGGGCGTGGCCCCCTTCAAGGATGCCAACGACGCCGTCGAGAAGACTGCTTATGTCGACAACGCCGCATCGGTGATCGGCACGCCGGACGATCTGATCGCCAAGATTCGCGACATCGTGAAAGTCTCAGGCGGCGTCGGATCGATCATCGGCTTTGCGCATGACTGGGCCAACCCCGAAAACACCCGCCGCTCGTGGGA
>JANMAN010000659.1:0-2940 GCA_031359885.1 Tardiphaga sp.
TTGGCCGGTCCGGATTGCCGCTTGCGCCGCGTGCAGCAATTCGTGCAAATTGCGAGACGGAATTTCTTGCGACGCGGTTGGTTATTCGAGTCGATCTGACGACTGATAACGACAGCGGATTTTATGTTTCGTACATTTGATTTCGACCAATAGTGAAAACGTTTAGTTTGAAGCCGGATCGGGACGCCGTCTTTGGCAGAAATGAAAAACGATGCATGAGTCGGCGTTCGATAAATTCGAAGTTTTCGTAAGAACTTATCTTCAGCCCTGTGCAAACCAGCCGCTCAATGTTTTGGACGTGGGCAGTCGCGCGATCGGGAATGGGTCCTTGACCCATCGATCGACCATCCTGGCGCAAGGCTGGTCATACTTCGGGATGGACATGGAGCCGGGGGAAAACGTCGATCTCGTTGTCCCCGATGGTTACGACTGGAAAGAGATCGACGACGACCAATACGATGTCGTTCTTTGCAGTCAGGTCTTGGAGCATACCCGTTACCCGTGGCGTCTGACGCAGGAAATCGCGCGGGTGCTGCGTCCGCGCGGTCTGGCCTTTCTGATCGCACCGAGCGCTGGCCATGTTCATCGTTACCCGGAAGATTGTTTTCGATATTTTCCCGATGGACTTCCCGCACTCGCGCATGCTGCCGGATTGCAGATCGTCGAGGCTCACGTGCAGCAGCGACTGGCCTATCGCAGCAATATTTGGCTCGATGCTGCGGCGGTCGTTCAGAAGCCGATGCGATCGCCGCAGGAGGCGGGCCGCGAGCGCGCGCGACTGGAGCTGAGCAAATTGTCGCTCAAGCGCGATCTCGATCCCGACGATCTCGAGACGGTCGATTTCACGCCTAAAACCTCCGTTGCCAGCCCGTTTGCCGATCTCTCGTCGTCGGGACCCGGCCGCGCTTTCGCGGGTCGCGACGCGCTATTAGCCCAAAAATTTGCTCCCGTCAGACGTTTGAGCGACGCACGAATGTACGTGTCCCGAGCCATTAAAATGCTGGTCAGAGCGAGGTGATCGCGATGGCCGCCATGGTTGACGCCTCGGATGATGCCACTCGATGCTCCGTGTCGTTGCGTGGCAACGGTTGGGTCGACTGCGCGCATCCCGGTCAGCAGGGCTGACGCCGGTGACCTCGGCGCGGGATCGATTGACGCAAGAACCAAGCGGCCGAGCGTCGTGGGCGCAGCGAATGACGCGCCGCGCCAACGCAAATTTACCCGAAATCGTTGCCTTCACGGTCATGATCGTTGCCGCGCTGACGATCGCCGGATTTATGTTTTTCGATTATTACGACGCGCCCGATTTGCTGTGGCGCAATCTCCATCACGATCGCAACTCGCATTTCAATTATGGTTTGGATTTGGCGTTAGCCGTCAAGCAGCTCGACGCAGGTGCGTTCTTCGGTGGACTGGAACAGGCGAAGGTCTGGCCGCCATTTCACGGGCTCGTGCTCAGTGCGGTTTTGCTGCTCGGCGGCATCGACTATCGCCTCGCCATTGTGCCGAGCTTGATCGGGTGGGTGATCACCATCGCCTTCGTAGGGTTGATCGCGCGCCGGTTGTTCGTGGACCGAAGCAGCGGTCTCGCGGCTGCGACGATCGCGGCGTTGCTGACCGCACTCAGCCCAGCCTTCAGGCTTATCTCGGCCGACGTGATGCTCGAAGCGATCGGTGCAGCGCTGTCGGCGGCGGCATTGTGGGCCTACCTCCGCGCTTTCATCGCTCCGCAAGATCGCGGACGTTGGCGGTTGTTTGCACTCATCCTTACGGTGCTTTTTTTCCATAAGGGGAATTATTGGGGACTGATGGTCGTAGCGCTGGCGCTGTCGTTCGCGTCCGAACACAGCCGTCGGGCGCTCGACCTGATCCGCACCGGCGTGGCGGCCATCGATATTCGCGCTGCGGCGCGGCGAGTCGCGCGCGATCCGCTCTTGATTCTTTTCGTCTTGCTGGTCGCGCTCGTCGGCTATCTGTATTGGCGCGGCCCGTCCGCAATCATCGTTTTCGGACGTTCGGTTTCGCTCTATCCGCCGGGCAACCTGACGACCGCTGCCTATGCCGTGCTGTTTATTTGGACCGTCGGGGTGTGGCGGCGGCATCGCTCGGCGATCGAGACCGCGCTCGGTTGCGGCGGTCGCGCCTTGCTCTATTGGCACCTGACACCGATCGCGATCTCGTTTTTGTTGCCACGCCGGCTGTCGCGTTTTCTTTGGTTCGTCGGGCCGTCGAACAATCCGAATTCGTCGTTCGATCTGCCGCAGGCGATCGGGCACTATTGGCGAGCGTTCGCGAATGGATTCCACCCAGCGCCTTGGCTCGCGATTGTCGTGGTTGTGCTGGCCTCGATCGGAGCCACGCAGGTCCGCACTTTGAGACCCGGTGCGCGTGTGGTGTTTATCTTTGCGGCGCTTGCATTTGCCGGCGTCGTCTTTCATCCGCAGCATCAGGATCGGTTCGTGACGACCTGGGTTTTCGCGGTGTGGATCTGCGCCGGCGTAGGTGCTGGCACTATTTTCCGCAGGACTCTCGGTGGCAGGTCGACTGTCGTCCGCGCGGCCGCGGTGACAATATCCCTGATCCTCTTGGCTGCCACAGGTGCCTGGTACAAGACGCCCGCATCCGCCTATGCGTCGGCACTGCATCCAATATCCGGCCCATCCGACGTCGATCTGGTGCGACCCTATCTGGTCGAACTTGACGGTGCGCGCGAGGTCGCCTTCGTCACGACCTTCGGATACAGCGCGCTGTTCTCGTGGGTGCTGAGCGAGCATTGCGGTTGCCACGTGAAGATCGATGAGTTGCGTCTCGACAATCCGCGTTCGCGCGAGGATGCGAAGGTTTGGGCGGCCGAACGGCTGTCACGAACCCGCGCGAGGATTCTCGTCAGCATCGACTCGTCCGAAGCACGTTATGCCGTGCCCGAACTAGGATGGGTCT
>JANMAN010000688.1:0-3617 GCA_031359885.1 Tardiphaga sp.
CCAACGCTCCGGCACCGTGGCACGGTCGGTGAAGTCGTCGCCGCCCCACAGAGCATAGACGATGGTCGCGACCGCGACGATGCCGGGCACGACGTCCCACCAGCGGACGCGGTTGCGGAACTGGGTCGCTAGCGGGAACAGCAGGAAGCTCAGCACCAGCGTGAAGGCGACGTGGGTGTAGCGCAATTCCTGCGTCGGCACGATCGCGTAGGCCGCATAGAGATGAAACAGGCTCATCGCCACGGCGATGGCGGTCGAGGTGCGGCCCCAGAAACCCATCAGCCGATTGGTCGCGCCTTCGTCCGCCTCGATGAAGGCTTCGGCCTTGGCGAGTGCCTCGGTCGAGATTTCGTCGGTTACGTGCGTGGAGGGCGTGTTTGGCGGCAGGATTGCCTGCGCCGTTTTATCGTCAGCCATGTCGTCCCTCAGCGTGTTCCTCGCGTGGCGCGCTTTAGCTGCGCGCCTTCGCTCTGTGGAGCGCAATTGATGCCGGATCGTCAACGATGGCAAGACCTTGACTGCCAAGACTTTGGGCGTATCGGCGTCGATAGGGTTGACGGCTCGGCGCGCGACGCGGAAAAGTCGGCGCATGAGCAATCGAAGCGTGCGTTTGAAACTGGCGATGTCGGCAATCGCCCTGTTGTGCTGGAACGCGCCTGCGCGTGCGGCCGACATGCTCACGATTTTAACCGGCGGCACCAACGGGATTTATTTTCCGCTCGGTATCGCAATCGGGAAAATCTACAGCGACGGCATCGCGGACCGCACGACGCGCGTGCAGGTGAGCAAAGGCTCGGTCGAAAATCTGCGGTTGTTGGCGCGAGGGAAGGGCGAACTCGCGATCGCGGACGGCGATTCCATCATCGCCGCAGCGGAAGGCGACGCGGACGCCGGGTTCAAGGACAAGCTCACCACTCTGCGCAGCATCGGCGCGCTGTATCCGGACTACATCCAGATCGCCGCGACCACGAAAAGCGGCATCAAATCGCTGGCCGACTTGAAAGGCAGAAGCCTGTCGATCGGCGAGCGGCAGTCCGGAACGGATTTGAACGCGCGCGCACTGCTCGACGCGGCCGGACTCGACGACGGCGAAATCCGTGCGCTTCCGCAATTGTCGTTCGCCGACGCCGTCGCCAAAATGATCGACGGCAAGCTCGACGCGACGTTGCAATCGGCCGGGCTCGGCGTTGCGTCGCTGAACAGGTTGAGCAACAACGCGGACATCGTCATGGTGCCGATCCCGCCGAACGTCGTGAAAAAGCTCGGGCCGCCTTTCATGGCGGGGACCATTCCGGCGAACACCTATCGCGGACAAGACCGCGAGGTGCCGACCGCGACGGTGATGAACTATCTCGTCACGCGCGCGGACGTGTCGGACGACCTCGTCTACCGCATGACGCAGTTGGCCTATGATTCGTTGGGCGAACTCGCGAAGGCGCATCCGGCGGCCGAGGACATCAAGCTGAAAGACGCAGCGACGACTCCGGTGCCGCTGCATCCCGGCGCGATCAGATATTTCCGCGAGAAGAAACTGATGAAATGATCTGTCGCCTGGATGAGCGAAGCGAAATCTGGAATTCAGAATGCGCGACACGCCGGATTTCGCAAGAGCTTCATCCGGGCTACGATCAACCCAATCAGAAATTTCGAAAGAGGATGCGCCGATGAAACGGCTCGACGGAAAGATCGCGATCGTGGTCGGCGCGGGCTCGATCGGTCCGGGTTGGGGCAACGGCAAGGCCACCGCCGTCACCTTCGCGCGCCACGGCGCCAAAGTATTCTGCGTCGATCGCAATGGCAAAGCGGCCGCGGAAACCGTGCGGCTGATCGAGGCCGAAGGTGGCGTTGCGATGGCGCATACCGCCGACGTCTCGCGCAACGACGACGTGCGCGCGATGGTCGAGGCCTGCGTGGCGGCTTACGGCCGAATCGACATTCTCGACAACAATGTCGGCATCGCCGAAACCGGGAGCGTCGTCGATGTCTCCGAGGCCGATTTGGACCGCGTCTTCGCAGTGAATCTCAAAAGCGCTTTCCTCGCGATGAAGCACGTGATCCCGGTGATGGAGACACAGGGCGGCGGATCGATCATCAACATCTCGTCGATCGCCTCGATCCGACATCTGGGCATTTCCTATATCTCCTACGCCACGACCAAGGCGGCGATGAACCAGATGACGCGATCGAGTGCAGTCGAGTTCGCGCCGAAGAATATCCGCGTCAATGCGGTGCTGCCCGGCCTGATGAAAACGCCGATGGTGGAGCACTCTGCGGGATTGGCCGCGAGCTACGCCAAGGGCGACGTCGCGGAAATGTGGAAGGCGCGCGACGCGCAGGTGCCGATGGGGCACATGGGCGAGGCGTGGGATGTCGCCAACGCGGCTTTGTTTCTGGCCTCGGACGAATCGCGTTACGTGACCGGTATCGAACTGATCGTCGATGGCGGGCTGACGCTGAAGGTGAGCTAGAGCATCATTGTGAAGACATGTTTTTTGATTGCCGGCTTGCTTGTTGCGATGTCGGAGGCGCATGCGTCCGACATCAAATGCAGCGCCGACTCGCTGGCGGAGCCTGCCGCCGTCATCGAGGCTTGCAAGCTCATCATCGACAGCGAGGTCGCCGAACGCCCGGCGCGGCTGGCGGCGTTGCTCGTGCGCGCCAAACTCAGTGCCGTGACAGACAAACCGGATGCGGCGATCGCGGATTACAGCGCGGCGCTGAAGATCAATCCCGCGATGGGCGATGCGTTAAATGCGCGTGGCGAACTTCGGCGCGCCAAGGGCGATCGGCCGCGTGCGCTGATGGATTTCACCGCCGCGCTCAAGGTCGATCCCGACCACATCGCAGCCCGCGATAATCGAAAATCGCTGTCGCAAGAGATCGAACGCATCGGCGCGGAAATGGCTGTCAAACCGAAACCGAACAACGCGCCCTTGAAATAGAGCCGCGTCGCGTGACAATGGCGGAAAGCCCGCGCGATCAGACGCAGGACGGAGCAACGCCATGACGATCCAGACCAGCCGCTATCACGCCGTTCATGCGCGCTCGCTTGCCGATCCTCAGGGATTTTGGGGCGAAGCCGCGCAAGCCATCGACTGGATCGAAACGCCCAAAAAAATCTTCGACCCGACGATGGGGCTATACGGCCGCTGGTTCGTCGATGGCGTGGTCAACACCTGCTACAACGCGCTCGACCGCCATGTCGCGGACGGTCGCGCGGATCAGGTCGCGCTGATTCATGATTCGCCGCTGGCGAAAACGGTCACGAAACTGACTTACGCGCAGATGCTGCACGAGGTGGCGACGCTCGGCGCTGTCATGCAGGGATTCGGCGTCGCCAAGGGCGACCGCGTCATCCTCTATATGCCGATGGTGCCGGAGGCGATGATCGCGATGCTCGCCTGCGCGCGGATCGGCGCGGTGCATTCGGTGGTGTTCGGCGGCTTCGCCGCGAAAGAACTCGCGACCCGCATCGAAGACGCCAAGCCGAAGCTCATTCTGTCCGCAAGCTGCGGCCTCGAACCCGGACGCATCGTTCACTACAAGCCGCTGCTCGACGAGGCAATCGGATTATCCAGCGTCAAGCCGGACGCCTGCATGATCCTGCAACGGCCGCA
>JANMAN010000708.1:0-8120 GCA_031359885.1 Tardiphaga sp.
GCCAGAAAACCGAACCCGGCGCTTCCTCCTGGAAATGGAACAGATCCATTTCGCGGCCGACGCGGCGATGATCGCGCTTCTCGGCTTCCTCGAGCTGCTTGAGATAAGCGTCGAGCTCCTCCTGCTTGGCGAAGGCGGTGCCGTAGATGCGGGTCAGCATCGGGTTGTTGCTGTCGCCGCGCCAATAGGCGCCCGCTACCTTCATCAGCTTGAAGGCGTTGCCGACCTTGCCGACGCTCGTCATGTGCGGCCCGCGGCACAGATCGAACCAGTCGCCCTGATAATAGATCTTGATCGGCTCGTCGCCGGGGATGGTGTCCACCAGCTCGACCTTAAACGCTTCGCCCTTGTCGCGAAACACCTGTTTGGTCTTTTCGCGATCCCAGACGTCTTTGGTGAAGGGTTTGTCGCGCGCGATGATCTCGCGCATCTTCTTTTCGATCGCGGCGAAGTCTTCCGGCGTGAACGGCTCGTTGCGGAAGAAATCGTAATAGAAGCCGTTCTCGATGACCGGGCCGATCGTCACCTGCGTGCCAGGCCACAAGGCCTGCACCGCTTCGGCGAGCACATGCGCGCAATCGTGCCGGATCAATTCCAGCGCGCGCGGGTCGTCGCGGTTGATGAAGTCGATCTTGGCGTCGTGGGCGATCGGATCGGCCAGATCGGTGACGACGCCGTCGAGCGCCATCGCGACGGTGCGCTTGGCCAGCGATGGCGAGATACCCTTGGCGATTTCGAAGCCGGTGATGTTCTTCGCGAATTCGCGCTTCGCGCCGTCGGGGAATGTCACTGCGATCATGGTCGACTCGACTGGTTTGAGGTTGGACAAACCAAAGACGAATCCGGACGGGGGCTGATGGTTGCCTGTCATGGTGATCTCCTCTGGCTCACTCCTGCGAACGGACGCAGGTAAGCGGGAGCAGGGGTATAGCAGCGCACGGCAATCCTGCAATATCCCGTACTGGATATTGGGTGCAGGCGCATGTCCCGCGTGTTAGGCCTGCGGCGTGTCCCGCTCCTTCGCTCCGACCACCCTGATGCTTGGAAACGTCGTCACCGGCCTGTCGGTGCTGGCGCCTGCGGGCATGCTGTTGCAGCTCTCGACCGATCTCGGCGTGACCATACGAGACGCCGGGCTGCTGATCACGTTCGGCGCGATCGCGCTGTGCATCGGATCGCCGCTGACGGCCTGGCTGACCAGCCGCATCGACCGGCGCATGCTGCTGGCGCTGACGCTGGCAATCCTGGCGATCACCAACCTCGCCTCGGCCTTCGCGCCGAATTACGCGACGCTCCTCGCAATCCGAATCGTCATGCTCAGCGTCGGCGCGCTGTTCACGCCGCAGGCCGCCGGCACGGTCGGGCTGATCGTGCCCGAGGCCCGACGCGGCAGCGCCATCGCTTATGTCTTCCTCGGCTGGTCGCTCGCCGCCGCGGTGGGCCTGCCGCTGATCACGCTGCTGGCCAGCCGGATCGGTTGGCGCGAGGCCTATGTCGCGATCAGCATCGTCGCCGCGATCTCAACCTTGCTGCTGGCGTGGCGGCTGCCGCGCGGCTTGTTCGGCGCACCGGTCGATCTCAAGACATGGGTCGATCTCGCCCGCAACCGGCTGATCGTTCTGCTGCTGTTGGTCACGGTCTTGCAGATGTCCGGGCAGTTCGTCGTGTTCACCTTCGTCGGGCCCGTGTTGGCACAACTGACGCAGGCGAGCCCGGAAGGCATCGGTTTGATTTTCGCACTGTACGGCGTGTTCGGCTTCGTCGGCATCGCCATCGCGACAAGGATCGTCGACGGTTGGGGCGCATTCCGAACGTCGCTGCTGTCGGCGTCGATGGTGTTCGGCGGGCTTTTCGTTTGGGCGGTCGGATCCGGCAGTTACAACGTGATGGCGATCGGCATGGCGATCTGGGGTCTCGGCTTCGCATCGACCAATTCGATGCAGCAGGTCCGGCTTGTCGGCGCGGCACCGGCGCTCGCCGGCGCGTCGGTCGCGCTGAATACCTCTGCGCTTTACGTCGGCCAGGCGATCGGCTCGGCGATCGGCGGCGCACTGGTTGCGCAAGGTGCCTTCGTCGCACCGGGATTCGTCGGGGCTGGGCTCGCTCTGCTGGCGATTATGGTCGTGCTCGCGACGCGGCCGAGGGCTGCTGTATAAAAGGTTGATCCATCGCGGTTGAAACAACCTCCGCTCATACCCGCGCAAGCGGGTATCCAGAGCTACGCTTTCTATTATGCAAAGTCTGGATCCCCGCGTCCGCGGGGACGAGCGGCATCCTGATTGACGAGGATCGACAATCTTGACGGCTCGTGTTTGTTTGACCTGATATTTTCGGGGAGCTTTTTGTGATTGGACGCATTTTTACAACGACAGCACTCGCGCTGATTTCAATTGCTAACTTAAATCATGACGCCAACGCCCGCCCGCGCCCTGGCGACGGCTGCGTGACCGGCCCGCTCAAATCGATGTCCGACCTCGACGACCGCGTCGCAGCTTGCACGATCGCGATCGATGTCGGTGGCTCGCCCGCGCGGATCGCGAAAGCGCTGTTGATCCGGGCGCAGAACCTGCTCGACCAGAAGAAATGCGATCCGGCGATCGACGATCTCAACCGCGGCAAAGCAATGTCGGCGCGTAAGGATCCGACGCATTACAATATCCATTTGTGGATCTCGTATTACTGGCAGCATTGTCGCGGCGACTTCGATCGCGGCCTTGCGGTGCTGAACGAAGCCGCGCTGATCCTGCCGCGCGATCCGGCCGTGTATAATCAGCGCTCCAACATGTTGCGCGATATGGGCGACTATGCCGGCGCGATGAACGATGCCAACCGCACGCTCGCGCTGGTCAACAACGATCCCTATCGTGCATCGAGCTACAACAATCGCGCGTTGTTGTGGAAATCGATGGGGCAATACGATCGCGCGGTCGCCGATTTCGGGATCGCGATCAAGTTGCAGCCGAAGCGGGCGAAATACTACGCCAATCGCGGCGAGGCGTTTCGCTTGCTGGGTCAACTCGACCGTGCATTGCTCGATCAGAACCGCTCGATCGACATGTTCGATGACGGGCCGGGCGTGGCACTCGCGCTGCAAATCCGTGGCGATACGCTGCGCTATATGGGCGAATACGATCGCGCGTTCGCGGATTATGCGGATGCCCTGCGCAGCGAACCGGATTTCGCGCCGGCCTATGTCGGGCGCGGCATGACCTTCGAGCGCATCGGCGATTATGTTCGCGCCAAAGACGATTTCCAGACAGCCTTGCGCGTCAGCCAGAATTCCGGTCGCGGCGACAATTCGAAGTCGGCGCGCGAGACCGCCGAGGCGCGGCTTGCAGCGCTCTCATCGGGTGCGCCGCAGCCGATATTCGTTCCGACGCAACAGCGGGCGACATCGACGACGTCGATCCCGACAGTGGCGGTGACGGCGCCGGTGGTGGCCCCGGCGGCGGCCAAAGCCACGGCCGTGAAAGAGGGCCGGCGTGCCGCGCTCATCATCGGCAATTCGGCCTACACGGCGGTGCCGGCGCTCGCCAATCCGCAACGCGACGCGGAGAAGCTCGCGGCAGCACTTCGTGCGATCGGCTTCGAGACGGTGACGCTGGCCGCGGATGCGACGCGCGAGAAGATGCTCGACAGCCTGCGCAGCTTCGCCGCCGTGGCCGACAAGGCCGACTGGGCGATGGTGTATTACGCCGGCCACGGCATCGAGGTGAACGGCGTCAACTATCTGGTGCCGATCGACGCGAAGATGAAATCCGACCGCGACATCACCTTCGAGGCCATGCCGCTCGATCAGGTGCTGTCGGCGATCGACGGCGCGCGCAAACTCAAGCTCGTGGTGCTCGACGCTTGCCGCGACAATCCCTTTGCCGATGGCGCTGCGGCCGCGCCCGTCACGGTTGCTGCCGCCGCCCCGGTCGTCGAGACGCGCAGCGCGCGGACGCGCTCGCTCGGCCGCGGGCTCGGCGAAGTCAAAGTGCAGGGCGCGTCTCTTGTGGTGTATGCCGCCAAGCATGGCCAGACCGCGCTCGACGGCGAGGGCGAGAATTCTCCCTTCGCGGTCGCGATGGTGCAGCGGCTGGCGACGCCCGGCGTCGAGATCAACAAGCTATTTCGGCTGGTGCGCGACGACGTGATGGAGGCGACCGCCGGGCGTCAGGAGCCCTATACGTATGGCTCGCTCCCCGGCCGCGAGGATTTCTTCTTCGTCGCGAAGTAGGGGGGCGCGTGCTTATTCATCCCTTTTTTGGGATTGTGCTCCGGCTTTATTTATTCGTCGCATCGTTCACGCCGCGCCAGCGCGCATAACGCCAGGGCAGATACCAGCGCGCGGCCGGCGGGGTGCGCTCCGGCACGTTGTCGATCCCCGATGTCCCCCAAGGCTGGCAGCGCAGCAGCCGCGCGAGCGTCATCCATCCGCCGGCCCACAAACCGAACCGCGAAATCGCCTCGTCGCCATAGACCGAACAGGTCGGCAGATGCCGGCAATGATATCCGACCAGCGGCGACAGGGTGTGGCGATAGGTCCAAATCAGCCCGCGTCCGAACTGTCGCGGCGCATGACGAACCGTGTTTCCACACGAGCAGCGCGATTTTGATGTCGTCATGAGCAGATTGCCGAATTCATGAGCGCGGCTTTGCCTGATGTCTGGACGGACTGGGACGTCTTGGCACGAAAAGCGTCAAATCATGGAAGATTCGCTCGATTTCATTCGCGCTGCAGCAAAACTGCAATAGACGACCAAATGTCTCACGGTTAGTTTTTTGATAACACGCGTGTGACAGACTCATAGATGTTGAGTGACGTGCGTGTTGGGGGCCATTGCCAATGCTCGATTGATGAGCGGGGGGAAGGAACCACCTTGAGGCTCGTGTCGACGCTTCGATCTTGCGGACTGGCGCTGATCGCCGCCGCGTTTCTTGTAGGCCCTCCGGGCATCCTCGCTCCGGACGGCGGCCGCGCACACGCCAACGGCGTCCTCGAAGAACGCAAGATGCCGATGCGCTTCGTCTGGAACGATTGCGCCGCCGAGTGCGACGGCTGGATTTCCGCCACCGGCGTGGTGACGAGCGACACCCCAAAAGATTTCGACAATTTCGCACGCGGACGCAATCTGACGAATGCCGCCATCGTGCTGGATTCCAGCGGCGGTTCTGTCAACGACGCGATCGCGCTCGGCCGGCGCTGGCGCAAGCTTGGTTTGCTGACGACCGTTGGGACGACGATCGACATCCACACGACCGATGGCGAACGTTCCGCAGTGGTGCCCGGCGCCTATTGCGAGTCGATGTGCGTGTTTTTGCTGCTGTCCGGCAAAACGCGTTTCGTGCCGGAAGGCGTTTACGTCCGCGTGCATCAGATCTGGATGGGCGACCGCGCCGACAATGCGCGGGCTTCGACCTATTCCGCGCAGGACATGATGATCGTCGAGCGCGACATCGGCCGCCTTGCGAAATTTACCTTCGACATGGGTGGCACCGGCGATCTGCTGTCGCTCGCGCTGAATGTGCCGCCATGGGAAGAATTGCATACGTTGTCGCGCGCCGAATTGCAGTTGAGCAATCTCTACACGACGGAGATCACGCCCGACATTCTGCGCGCGCTGGAGCCTGCCGCTGTCGCGAGCGGTGCGGCTCGCAGCAAATCGATGCAAGACCGACTCATCAGCGAAGCGCCGTCGTTAGTGCCGGATGCGATCCCGAGTGGCAAGCAACAGACGGCCGAAGCGGCATTGCCGATCGGCGTCACTGCGATCGCGCAGCCGCTGAAGTAGAGGCGTCGTCATTCCGGGGCGCGAACGCCTCTTGGCGAGTGCGAACCCGGAATCTCTTCAAGTTTTATCTACCCTGAACAACGAGATTCCAGGTTCGCTCTCTTATCGGCTGCGCCGATAGAGTGCGCCCCGGAATGACGGCGTGTGGTTAGAGAGAAACTGTAGCAGCCTGCTGCTGCGCCCGCTTCGCCTCGATCTGCCCGATCGCATCGACCACCGCGTCGAAGGTCAGAAGCAAGGAGGCATGGCGCGCCTTGTAATCGCGGACCGGCTCCAACAGCGCGATATCAGCCCATTTGCCTTGCGGCGGCGCGCCGTTGTCCTTGAGCATTTTTCGCACGGTCTCGCGCAGCTCGCGCAAATCGCCGGCGTTCGAGCCGACGACATGCGCGGCCATGATCGACGACGAGGCTTGACCCAGCGCGCAGGCTTTCACGTCATGAGCGAAATCAGTCACCACATCGCCGTCCATCGCCAGGTCTATTTTGACGGTGGAACCGCACAGTTTCGAGTGTGCGGTGGCGGTTGCGTCCGGCGCGGCGAGGCGACCCAAGCGTGGGATATTGCCGGCGAGTTCGATGATGCGTTTGTTGTAAATGTCGTTCAGCATGGTCTCGGAGACTTTACATGATCGGCGTTTGTCGCCCTTGGCGCGGTCGGAACCTCACCCTATATAGGCCGCGTTGGAGCAAAAAATAGTGCTCCGCGTATTGGGAACGAGGCGCTTGGCGGCCGAGAGGTTGCCGTCGTCCGCCCGGTGACACCCCGGCCTCTTAAGGCCGGTCGAACGGAGAGCAGATGGACGCCAAGGTCAAGACGTTGCATGCGGGCAAGGAGCCCAAGCATACCGAATTCCGCCCCGCCGAACTCGACCCATCCGAATTTCTTGCGGCCGCCATCCGGCCCGACCAACCACGCCCGTCGCGCGCCGAAGCCGAACAAGCCGTCCAAACGCTGATCGCCTATATCGGTGAAAATCCCGGCCGCGAAGGTTTGCTCGATACGCCGCGTCGCGTCGTCGAGGCCTATGACGAACTCTTTCAGGGCTATCACCAGTGTCCCGCTGACGTGCTCAATCGGACGTTCGGCGAAACGGCCGGCTATGACGACTTTGTGCTGATCCGCGACATGGGCTTTACGTCGCATTGCGAGCATCACATGATGCCGTTCTACGGCAAGGCGCATATCGCCTATACGCCTGTGGAGCGCGTGGTCGGTTTGTCGAAGCTGGCGCGGCTGGTCGATATCTTCGCCCACCGCTTGCAGACGCAAGAACATATGACGGCGCAATTGGCGGCCGCCATCGACGAGGTGTTGAAGCCGCGCGGCGTCGCCGTTCTGGTGGAAGCCGAGCACACCTGCATGTCGGCGCGCGGCATCCGCAAGGAAGGCGCGCTGACGCTGACCACGCGCTTCACCGGCGTGTTTCGCGACAACCCGACCGAGCAGGCGCGCTTCATGACGCTGGTGCGCGGGCCTCGCTAGCTCCGACGCAGGATGAGTCCATGAGCAGCGCCGACGGCGATGTCGAAGAAGGTCTTTCGCTGCGTCCGACGTTCGACGCTGCGGGGCTCGTGACGTGCGTCACCACCGATGTCGTGAGCGGCGATGTGCTCATGGTCGCGCACATGAACGACGAAGCATTGCGCAAGACGATCGAGACCGGAGAGGCTTGGTATTACAGCCGCTCGCGCAAAGCGCTGTGGCGCAAAGGCGAGAGCTCCGGCCACGTTCAGCGCGTCACCGAGATGCGGGTCGATTGCGATCAAGATGCGATCTGGATTCGCGTCGAACAAACCGGCGGGGCTGCGTGCCATACCGGCCGGCGGACGTGTTTCTACCGCACGATCACAGCAGACGGCGCGCTGGCTTTGATCGATGCGGACCGGGTGTTCGATCCCGCCGCCGTCTACCAAAAATAGCCCTTAACGCAGCATTAACCATAAGCCCCCAGGGTATTGCGCAAACCATGCGCGATCTCGCGCGAGGCGGACACATCATGGGCATCGACCGACTGGGACTGACATCGGCGGGCGCCAATTCGCGCGCGCAGGTCGCCGGCGCGATCGACCGAGCCGCGACCACGACGGGGACGAGCTTTCAATATTTGCTCACCACCGCGAAGATGGAATCCAACTTCAATCCGACCGCCAAGGCCACAACGTCCTCGGCCGGCGGTTTGTTTCAGTTCATCGATCAAACATGGCTCGGCACGGTCAAAGAGGCCGGTAGCTATTTCGGTTACGGCGCACAGGCCGATGCGATCACGCGCTCGGCAAACGGCAGCTACTCGGTGAGAGATCCGGCAGCGCGCAGGGACATCATGAAGCTGCGCAACGATCC
>JANMAN010000724.1:0-3050 GCA_031359885.1 Tardiphaga sp.
CCGAAGCTCGCGCAGCTCTGGTGGAAGAACGTCGCGGTGGCCGTCACCGGCGAGAAGACGCCGCAGGCCGCGATGGACACGCTGGCCGAAGAGATGGACCAGGTGATGGCGCGGCTCGAACGCGCCGGCATGGCGCACTGCGCACCCAAGCTCAACCCGAAGGGCGACCCGGCCAAGTACCTGACCGACAAGGGCGCGCCGTGGAAGAAGCTGGCGAACGAGAAGCCGAAGGGTGAAACGATCGCCTACGACACGCTGTTGAATGCGTGGAAGGCGGGCACGGTGCGCTAGACACCTGCTGCCCCGGCGCCGCGCACGATGCAGTCGTGCGCGGCGTCTGCGAGAGACCAGCGCGACATCGTCGTCGCGCCCCGATGCGAGATGCAGCGCTGCTTCAAAGCCCCTTGAAGAAATTCAGGCTCGGGGCAAAGAAGTATTCGCCGCCGCGCATCTTCACGAATCCGTTGAAATCGAACGCCTGCGTGGCGCTTGCCGGATCGTCCCATGCCTTGCGCCACAGCGGCCCCGGCCCGGCGACCGCGCCGAGTCCGATCACCGGATCGACGCCCGAGTTCGGCGCCGGAAAGCCGACGTTGTTCGCCCACGACGACTGTGTAAAGACGAATTGCCGGGTCAGGCTCGCGTTGTACGCCATGAACAGCAGACCGACCTTGTCGGTCGGAAGCGACGGCGCGACGTGAGTGTTGAAGTCGGTCAGGCTCGTGCTCCCGGGAAGGTCGGAAGGGTGCACCGCGCGCGTTTCGTCTTCGTAGGGAATGCCGCGCCTGGGCATGATCCGCGTCCGCTCGTCTGCCGCGCCGCCGGGGCCGCTGCCGCGCGGATTGACCTTGCGAATATGCGCCTGAAACGGGCATCGCGTGCCGGCGTCACCGGTGTAGTCGAAATCGTTGCGCGGGTTCTCGTCGCGTGCCTCGTCGGACAGCGTCACCGGTGTTCCGTTCTCGAACCGTCCGACCACCTGCGCCCCGGCGCGCTCGCGTTTTTCGTCTCCGGCCAGCCCGAGCGCGGTGGCGAGTTTCTGTTCGGTGCGCTTGAACTCGCGAACGTTCTGCTCGAGCTTGCGAAACACGAAATAGCTGCCGAAGCTGACGCTCTGCGGGTCGGCAAGGTTCTCGTTGACCAGCGCCGAATCGAGCCCAAACATCGGATCCCAGCGCACGATGCCGGCGTCTTCCGATTCCTTCTCGATATCTTCCACCAGCAGCAGGGGCTGGCTGCGGCCGTCGACATAGCCGAAGTGCTCGATGCCGTTGTCGCTCTTGTCGTTGATCGCCGAGCCCACCTGTTCGTGAACCACCTGGGCATTGCAGCTCGCCAGAATTTTGACGATCGCGTCACGCTTCAGGCGCACCTGATTGCGCACCATGTCGCCGATCAGGATCATCCCGTCGATCTTCTTCTTGAAGTGGGGCTCCCAGCCCGTTGTGGAAATGTCGCCCACGGCACTGAGGCTGGTCGGGTCGCTCATTCCCTTGCGGAACTGAGGCTCGCCCTTCGGCGCCGCGGCTTCGAGCCCGATCGCCTGATAGCCGGTAAATGACAGAAAAGCTGCGACGAAGGTTTTGCCTGATTTGCCGCACGCCTGGAACGCTGCGGTCTCGAGCAATTGCTGGTACGCGCTGGTCATGTGGAACACCGCAATTTCGCGCAGCGCCCGCCGTCGCTCCTCGGGCTTGGCCGGGTCGAACGCAAAGAAGATGTTGGTGGTTTCGGGCCGGCCGTGGCCCTTCAAAATGTTGCCCTGCAACGCCTGCAGCATCTGCTGCTCCTGGTGCGTGGCCTTCTGCCACGCCAGCGGCTGGGTGAGAACGATTGCCATGACGTCTCCGATGCGATGGAAGGCGAGCCGTCCAGCCCGAAGAGTCGTGATGGACGTCGTCGGCGGCGATGCTAGGCATGCGCGCGCGCCGAAACATCCCCAACCCTGTTGAGGCGCAATTGTTTCCGGGCCGGCTCAAAGCTCGACAAGGGTCTTGAAGCCGCCGAAGAACATGCGCTTGCCGTCGAAGGGCAGGGCCGCCGGGTCCATCATCGCGGCCAGGCGCGGATCGGCCATCACCTTTGCATTGATGCGGTCGCGCTGCGTGCGCGAGGAATAGACGATCCACGAGAACACCACGACCTCGTCGTCCTGCAGTTGCACGCTCTGCGGGAACGACGTGAGCTTGCCGGGCTTCACGTCGTCGCCGACGCATTCGCGATATTCCAGCGCGCCGTGTTCGATCCAGATCTTGCCGGCCTTGCGCGCCATGCGGCGGTAGGCATCGAGATTTTTCTTCGGAACCGGGACAACGAATCCGTCGACGTAGTCGGACATGTGAAGCCTCCATGAAGTGGGACAGAGATGATCTGCAGGCCGCCGCGCGAATGGCGCGGCACGGGTGGCGCGCGCCTCAGGGTGCCATAGTGACCATCCAGATCACGCCGAAGCGGTCGGCGACCATGCCGAAGCGCGGCGACCAGAAGGTTTTGGCGAGCGGCATTCGCACCTGGCCGCCGTCCGCGAGCGCAGCGAACATCCGGTCGGCATGCGCCGCGTCGGTGGCGGTGATCGAGAGCGAAAAGCCCTGGAAGCCGGGTGCGGTGTCACCCATGCCATCGGAAGCCATCACGACGCCGTCGGCGCCGATGCGCAGCGTCGCATGCATCACCTTGTTGTCGAAGCCGGGCGGCAACGTGCCCGGCGGCATGGGCTCGGGGCTCTCCTTGTAGCGCATCATCATTTCCACTTCGGCACCGAGCGCCTTGCGATAGAACGTGATCGCTTCCTCGCAGCGGCCGTTGAAGAACAGGTAGGGCTGGATCGGCATGATTGTTTCTCCGACGAACAAGGGGTTGAACAACGACGGGCCGCCGTGCCTGTTGAAACCTGTTGCGCACGCCGGCCTCTTGCATACGACGAAAAACGACCCGCCGTATCGACGACGGCGCGACGATATTCTTTATGCGGATCGTTGCCTGAGCGACACTCGCGGTCTTTGTCCATGGCGCCGCTGACCACCGGAGTGCTGTTCGCGCTCGCCGCCGGC
>JANMAN010000729.1:0-9773 GCA_031359885.1 Tardiphaga sp.
GGAGGCTCGTTGGGCCAATCAAATAGCGAGTCGCTGGGCATTTCGGCGTCCGCCGTTTTGGATCGGACTCAGGGTGCCGCCGGCTCAGTCAGCGCGCAGATCAATGTTGCTTCGCGCGAAGCTAGCGATGCGATCGGACGCTACCCTCTCGTTGTCGCCGGTGCGGGGCTTCTTCTCGGAGCCTTGGTCGCAGCTGCAATTCCAAGATTCAAAATCGAAGACGAGTTGATGGGTGATGCGAGTGCGGAGCTGCAGGCGCGCGCGCGCAAAGCAACCGGACAAGGCTTGGATCAAATCAACGAAAAGGTCGGCGACATCGCATTAGCGGTTGCCGACAAAGTAAAAGGAGAGGGACTCGATTTAGATGGTTTGGGTGAGAAGCTGCACGACGTCGGTAGCCGGGTTCGCAGGGTCGCGGAGCGCGGCTTGAACACCGCGATCGAAAGTCAGGATGACAATACGAATGGTTCGAAGGGTGGAGCCAAGGCAGCAAAGGAAGGCGAATATCATGGTTAGGCAAAATGGGATGGATTCGGTAGCGGAGCAAGTCAGGTCCGCTGGTCACGATTTCAAAGACAAAGCAAACGATATGGCATCGTCCTCGGCGGACGCCGTAAAAGAGCAGGCATCGTCCTTGACGGAGTCTGCAAAGGAGATGGTCAGCGATGCCACTGACAAAATCGGCGAAGCTGTCGAGGAGAAAAAGCACGCTGGCGCAGATTACGTCGGACGAGTCGCTGAAACGATACGTCGCGTCGGGCAGGAGATCGAGAAGGAGATGCCGTTGGTGTCCCCTTATGTGCGCCGAGCGGCAACTCAAATCGAGACTGTCGGCACGTCGATTCGCAACGGCAACATGAGAGATGTCGTGGACGGTGTACAGGACTTCGCAAAACGTCAGCCGTTCGCGTTTTTGTCACTGACCGCACTCGCCGGCTTTGCCGCCGTCCGCTTCATCAAGAGCGCTCCGCCGTCGCATCTCGTCGCTTCAACACAAGGCACCAAGAGCGATGCAGGAAAGGGCTACCGAGATGACTTCGCCAAATGATCGTTCGATTTCGGCGCTGTTGGCCGACGCGATATCTCAGCTCTCGAAGCTCATCAGTAACGAGTTCGACCTCGCTCGTGCGGAAATATCCGAGAAGCTGGGGCACGCCGCTAAAGGGGGCGTAGCAATCGGAGCTGGGGCTCTGATCATGCTGCCGGCGATGATCATCATCTTGATTGCGGCGGCTAAAGGCCTGGTCGCTGCAGGGATGAGTGAGCCTGTCGCTTATCTGATCGTCGGGCTGGTCACTGCAGCGCTTGGTGCGATTTGCATCGTCGTCGGCAAAAAGCAAATGACGCCCGAGGTGCTGATGCCCAATCGCACGCTGGGTCAATTGAAACAGGACCGTGACGCTGTGAAGGAGATGGTGCAATGAATCCGCAGAAGCAGTCGACCGACAAGTCGTTCTTTGATGACCTGAGCGATGCAGTTCGCGCCAACCCGATCTCCGCTGCGTTGATCGGCGTTGGAGCGATATGGCTCTTTGGAGGCAATCGAGTGCTCGATGTGCCTATGGCCGCAGCCCGAACGGCCGGGGAAGCAGCCGGGAGCTTGCAGGATACAGCCGTGTCAGGCTTGCGGTCCGGTGCCGATACGATGTCGTCCGGGATCTCCAAGATCCGAACGTCTATCGGCGAGGCAGCCACGTCCACTGGTGACAGTGGCGAGACAGCTTTCAAGGCGGCTAGCGAACAGATGTCCGCAGCGCGCGACTGGAGCGGTGACGTCATCGATAACATCCAAGACAATATCTCGACACTCTTGCGCGAGCAGCCGCTCGTGCTTGGCGCGGTCGGCATCGCAGTCGGCGCGGCCGTCGCAGCTTCATTACCGTTGACAGACATCGAACGAGATAATCTCGGAAGTGCCGCCCAATCGGCTCGGACGATGGCCATGAATGCCACAGACCAGGTCATCGAACGGGCTGAAGGCGTCGCCGATGCGATCGGGGAAGAGATGACGGCTCAGGGCCTGACAACTGACGCCGCATCGGCGGTGTCAAAAGACCTCACTCGAAAAGCGAAGGACATTTTGTCAGTGCTTCCGGCGAAACATTAGAGCGACGGCTCGACGTTTATAGGCGGTACCTGTCAACTCATACCCTAGCACGGCTTTCGTCCTTGCGAGGAGCAAGTTCCGCGTTTTCGAGGAACACAGCGGCGATGCAACCCAGTTTTCTTTAGAAGAGCTGGATTGCTTCGCTCAAATCAATATCGGCTATTTGCCTTTGACGAACGCTGCGAAGGCTTCGGCATAATCCGGATGCCAGCGCGAGAGCGGCGGGCGGTTCTCGACGATGTCACCCACGGCCCACAGAATACGTTTCTGGTCGAGTTCACGCGGCACGTCGTTGTCCGGGCATAGAATATAAAAATCGCCGGCCGCGACGCGCTTTATCATGAAATCGACCGTCTGCTCGGGGGTCCATGCCGCGGCAGGCTTTTCGGTCCGTCCGTTGGCCGTCAGCTCCGTGAAGACAAATCCCGGAATCAGCAGATGCGCCGTGATGCGGCCGTCCGTCGTCGTGCGTAGCTCATGCTGCAACGCTTCGGTGAACGCCTTCACACCTGCCTTGGACACGTTGTAGGCCGGATCTCCGGGCGGGGTGGTGATGCCTTGTTTCGATCCGGTGTTGACGATCAGCCCCGGCCGTCCGCGCGCGATCATGCCGGGTGCAAAGACTTGCGTGCCGTGAATGATGCCCCACAGATTGACGTCAAGAATGCGCTGCCAATTCTCGGACGGCCCGAACATCTTGCTGCCCGGCTGCACGCCGGCATTGTTCATCAGCACATCGACGCCGCCGAAGCGTTCGACTACCGCCGTCTCCAGCGCTTTGATGTCGTCGATGCGGCTCACATCCGTGACCGACGTCATGACCGCCGACGCGCCGTGCGGCGAGGCGTCTGCGATTTGCGCCGCGGCCGATGCAAGTCGCTCGTCGCCGAGATCGGCGATACAGACGTGCAATCCCAGTCGCGCGAAATGGATCGCGGCGGCGAGGCCTATTCCCGATGCGCCTCCCGTGACGACGGCGACGGATTGCGATGTTAGAGCAGGATGCGCCAATGGTTATCCTTTAATGCGTTTCATGGACGAGTGAGTTGCAACGGGCACGGCTTAACCTCTCCCGCTTGCGGGGGGGGGGGTCGATCGTCGGAGCGAAGCGAAGACGGTCGGGTGGGGGCTTCTTATTTCAAGAGTGCCCCACCCCAACCCTCCCCCGCAAGAGCGGGAGAGGGAGCGCGCTGTGCCGACTGATAGGTTTCTCGCAAAACACGAATGCTCTAGATCTTGGATTGATTCGATAGACTCAATCGCGTTTGACGAAACTCATCCGCAACAGCCCGACGATGCCGTGGCGGAATCCGAGCCGCGACAGCCGCATGTAACGCCGGAAACTCTCCAGCCCTTTTTCGCCGACGAGCGCGACCGCCTTGTCGTAATTCGCCGCCAATGCGTTCTCCCAGAATTGAAGCGTGCGCTCGTAGTCTGCGCCATGATCGTGAAGCGCCATCACGCGAAACAAACCTTCCGCCGCGGCGAGAGGTTCCCAGACCAGCGGCAGGTCGCTTTCGGGAAAGGCTTCCTCGAGATACGGATGCAACTGCGTCGGTTGCGTATAGGCGATCGTCTGCAACGACAGTCGCCCGTCAGACTGGAGCGAGCGGCTGCAGAACGCAAAGAAGCTGCGATACGTCTCGAGGCGCTGTTCGCGCGTGAGCCCTTTTTGTACAAAATGCTCGAACGCGCCGATCGAGATGATGGCGTCATAGGGCGCGGTCGGGACGTGGTCGCGCCAATCCTGCTCGAACACCTCCAACCCCTCGCGCGGCTGCTGTCGAATCCAATTGGCCTGTGACGGACTGAGCGTGAGCCCCGTACAACTTGCGACTTTGGCGTGATCGGACAAGCGACGAAGCATCGCGCCCCATCCGCAGCCGATATCGAGCACGCGCTTCGCGCCGAACGCACCAGCCGCATGGATGTGATGATCGAGTTTTCTGAGCTGCGCCTGCTCAAGATTGTCGCCGTCCTTAAACAGCGCGCACGAGTAGATGAGTTCCGGTCCCAGCACGAGTTCGAAGAAAGCTTCTCCCATATCGTAATGGGACATGATCGCTTCGGGAGAGGCCCCGGTGCGTTGTGGCTGTTGGGTGTCCAAATTATTCAAAGCAATCCTTGATCACTTAATCCGGCTGAGTGTTCTGTAATCATACGTTTGTGCTGCGACGAAGTTTCCATCGCCCTGCCGCGCGTCATACGCCGCGAAGGATAATGACAGTGGGCACTTTCGGCAGAGTTGCGAGCGACATCGTCAGACTGCGGTCGTCGCGCTCTTCGATCGCAAATTGCTGGCCGATTTTGCGCATGAATTCGTCCAGCGGCGTCATAAACCGATGCATCGGCAGCACGACCGACGCGCGCAACCGTTTCGTGATTTCGGAGACGCCATCGAGCGACATGGTGTAGCTGCCGTCGATCGGCACCATCACGATATCGAGCCGCCCGATCGATGCGAAATGGCTCTCGTCGAGCTTGTGATGCAGATGCCCGAGATGCCCGATGCACAAGCCCGCGACCTCGAACACGAAAATCGAATTGCCGTCCTTGATCATTTCCGAATTGGAATCATCGCCGATGTAACGGCGAATGTCGGTGGTCACGTTGCGGATCAGCACGTCGCCGACGCGGCGATTGACGATAGCGGGCTGTCCGTCGTCGCCCCAGCCGTGAAGCACGTGCTGGATGCGCGGATCGGGAAACAGCGTGTAGTGCGTGCTGTGGGCGCGGTTCATCGTCACGGCGTCGGGCACGCGTCCGGTTTGGTAGACGCCGTTGAAATCGGTGGCGATGCGAACGCCGCCCGACGTTTCGATGTAATAGGTCGAGTGGCCCGCATAGGTAATCGTCACCTCGTCCGGCTGGGCGGCGACCCTGCGCAGGCTGACCGGGATCGCCCGTGGCGGGTTTGCCGCCATCGCGAGGCATTCGCTGCCGCGCGCGGCCTCCTGCGCGGTTGCGGGTGTCGAGCAAACAGCTGACATGGCAACGGCAACGACGAGAGAGCGCAACATCGCAGGCCCTACCTAACTCGCTGATCCACGCGCCCTCATCGGCGCGTGCGAGAGTTTAAGCGGAAACGACCGATGAAGAAAAGGTGACGTAATCGCGCAACCGATGTACGCCGCTGAGGCGACAACACAGGTGCATCGTGATTCCACGCAAATTGATCGATACGGCACAGGTTCCGGGCGGCGGCGAATTGCGCCTGATCCAGCGGGGCAACGAGTTCGCAATCATGCTCGGCCAGAATGAGTTGATGAGCAGCCGGCTCAGCGGATCCGAAGAAGCCTTGGCGACGCTGGCGTGTCGGCAGCTTCAAGCGAAGGCCGATCCGCGACTTTTGATAGGTGGGCTCGGTATGGGGTTCACGCTGCGCGCCGCACTTGCGGTGCTGGGGCCGAAGGCTCGACTCGTCGTCGCCGAATTGGTGCCGGCAGTCATTCAATGGGCGCGCGGTCCGATGTCGCCCTTGTTCGGCGACAGCCTGTCGGATGCACGCGTCGACATTCGCGAGGCCGACGTGGCCGAGATCATCGCGGAGAGCAAAGCGGGCTTCGATGCGATCTTGCTCGACGTCGACAACGGACCAGAAGGGTTGACGCGCAAATCGAATTCGCTGCTCTACGGCGTCGCCGGATTGAACGCGGCGAAGGCAGCGTTGAAGCCGGGCGGCGTGCTGTCGGTATGGTCGTCGTTTCCGGAACCGCAGTTCGCGAAACGCCTGCGGGACAGCGGTTTCGAGGTCAACGAGATCAATCTGCGCGCGACCGGAAAAGGCGGCGGCGCGCGCCACGTTATCTGGATGGCGACCAAGCCTGGCGCGCATTGATATTAGAGCGATTTTGGAATGAAATTGACCGCCAACTTTCGTCATTCCGGGATGCATTCCTGTCGGCGCTAGCCGACGAGGAATGCAGGCCCGGAATCCATAACCCCTGCAGGGAGTATGGATTCCGGGCTCGCATCGCATGTAACCCTTCCGACGCAGAATGCGTCGGAAGGGTTACATGCTCGCGCCCCGGAATGACGGCATTTGTTTTGATGCGACGCCCGATCCAAAACTGTTTTGACTACCAGCCGAACATGTCGCGCAGTTTGAAAGCCAGCACGCTTCCACTGAGCGTCGCGCCGACGCTGTTCGCCGTGGCGATGATCCAATCTTCGCGCAAAAAGCCGTAGACGACCCACAATATGAGGCCGGTCGTCAATGCGATGAGCATGTTCAGCGAGAGATCATGCGTCGAATTGCGTCGCCATGTTTTACGCACCTGCGGGATGTAAGACAGCGATGCGAGGATGGCGGCGGCACCGCCGATGAAGGGCATAATCTGCTCCATCATCGCCTCGTCGGGTTGGTCGCCGGACTCCATCCGGTTGCCTTATCGGTTCGATCGGGCTCGCACGCGCTCATGGCGCTATGACGCTGAAGCTCCGTTCAAGTTCCAAGTGAATTCCCAGCCGACGTCACGCCCATGTCGCGCCGCGCAACGGCCTCAAACCTTGATCATGCGCTTGCCGCGATTGTCGCCGGCGAGCAGCCCGATGAGCGCCTGCGGCGTGTTCTCCAATCCGTCGATCACGTCCTCCTGCACTTTCAGTTTGCCTGATGCGACCCAGGCTTGCAGATCGGCCAGCGCCTCGTCGCGACGGTCCATGTAATCCATCACGATGAACCCCTCCATCCGCAGACGCTTCACCACGATCAGTCCGGGCACGCCACGAGGGCCGGTGGCGGACGGCGCGCCGTCATATTGCGAGATCGCGCCGCAGCAGGAGATGCGCCCCCGCAAATTCATTTGCGCGATACAGGCTTCCAGAATATCGCCGCCGACATTGTCGAAATAGACGTCGATGCCCTTCGGCGCGGCCGCCTTGAGGGCCTTGAAGGTCGCAACGTCTTTGTAGTCGACGGCCGCGTCGAAGCCGAGCTCGTTCACGAGCCAATCGCACTTGTCCTTGCCGCCGGCGATGCCGACGACGCGGCAACCTTTGATCTTGGCGATCTGCCCGACGATCGAGCCGACCGACCCGGCGGCTGCGGAGACCACGACGGTTTCGCCTTCCTTCGGCTGGCCGACATGCAGCAACCCGAAATAGGCGGTGAGCCCGGCGATGCCGTAGACGCTGAGCAGATGCGTCATCGGATCGAGGCGCGGCATCTTGCTGAGATGTTTCGCGGGGACAGCAGCGTAATCCTGCCAGCCGGTATCGCCGAACACGATATCGCCGGCGCGAAGGCCGGGCGATTTCGACGACATCACTTCGGCGATGCCGCCGCCGGCCATCACCGTGTTGGCCTCGACGGCAGAGCGATAGGTCGCGCCGTGCATCCAGGCGCGGTTCGCGGCATCGAGCGAAATATATTTCACGCGCAGCAGCGCTTCGCCGTCCTTCGGCTCGGGCATCGCGCCTTGGGCCATTTTGAAATGGTCGGCCGACAATTTGCCGGTGGGTTTCTCGACGAGCAGAATCTGGCGATTGACGGATGCGGTCATGGTCGTGTCCTCCGACGCGTCTGATGTTTATTTATTGCGCGCGACGCTAGTCGTGCCGTCGCAATCCGACAATCGAATTTTGTCACTGGGGATCGCGCACGTCAGAAGAAGACGAGTCGATCCGGATCGCCGCCCGCCAGCGCATGCGCGTATTCGATCGCGACGAACAGCCCGCCCGCCACGTAGATGCGATGGCCGGCGCGGCGCGCCATCTCTTGGCTCATGCCGACGGCCTGCGCGATATCGGGCGCGACGCGGATATCGGCATTGTCGTTGGCCGCACTTGCTGCGGCCGCAACGATCTCCACTGCCGAACCTTTGTGATGCGCGGCCGTGCAGACGATCGTATCGAACGCCGGCGCGAGCGCGGCGGCGATAGCGGTGATATCTTTGTCGCGCGATGTGCCGAGCACGAGGGTCCAGTTGTCGCGGCCATGCGTCGCGAACAAACCTGCGAGCGCCTGCGCGACGCCGTCCGGCGTGTGGCCGACGTCGATGACGGTCAGCGGATCGTGCGCGATGGTCTCGAGCCGCCCGGGCCAACGCGCATCGCGCAAGCCTTTTCGAATTGCGGTCTCTATCGTGGCAGCATCCGCGTCGGGCCTCTCGCGTGCGATCCACAGCATCGCCAGCGCTGCTGCGATCCCGGCATTGTTGATCTGGAAACGGCCGGGCAGGGCGATGGTGAGATCGTGTAGATGCACCGGGCCGACTATCAGGTCGAAGCGTTGGCCGGTTGCAGTGGCCGCGACATTGGTGATCGCAATCTCTTCGCCGACAAACAACGACGTGACATCGCGGGCGCGATTGTATGCGACGAGATGCGGCGCGAGAGCGCGGCAGTTCTCGCCATAGATCGTCGTGCCGCCGGCGGCACATGCATCGGACTTGTCGGCGATGATGGCTTCGAGCGAAGGCCCGAGCAGATCGACATGCTCGTAATCCACCGACGTCACGCAGGTGATGTCCGCGCCTATCAGGCGGACCGGATCGAAACGCCCGCCGATGCCGGCCTCGAACACCATCAGGTCGCAGGCATTGTCCTGAAAATACAGACACGCCAAAGCAAATTGCGCCTCGAACGCACCGAAGCGTTCCTGCGGCAAAGCCGCGATGGCTGCGCCGATGCGCGCGACCAGAGCCGCGAGGGTTACATCGTCGATGTCCTCGCCGCCGATCTTGAAGCGTTCGTTGACGCAATAGAGATGCGGCGACGTGAACAGCCCGATGCGTAATCCGAAAGCGCGGCCGATGCTCGCTGCAAATGCTGCCGTGCTACCCTTGCCGTTCGATCCAGTGATGACGATCGATCGTCGGCTCAGGCGTGCGCGGTCGATGCCCAGCGCATCGAGCAATGCCGCGAGTCGCGCAAGGCAGATGCCGTCGCCGTATTTCGGCAGATCAAACATCGGCGTCGATCCCGAGAAGTCCCATCGCCGTAAATGTATGCCGCCAGATCGCAAGGATCAGGTCGTCGCGCCCGGACGCTTCGAGAAAACGGATCGCGGGATTGGCGTTGATCTCGATGACGCGCATCGTCGGTGCATCTGCAAGGCCGGCGAAAATATCGACACCACCGGCACGCAGTCCGAGCGTCTGAACGGCTTTGATCGCGAGTGCTTCCGCACCATCCGGCGGCGCTGCAAAACTCATATCGCCGCCGACGCTGCGGTTCATGCGCCCCGGCAACGGGCGGCGCTCGCCGAGCGAGGGCACGCCGTCCGGATCGTCGAGCATCGTCGTGCCCGACAGGCCGCGCGTCGTCAGAAAAACGTCGTGCTTGCTCAGCAACGAGCGCATCGTGGATACGCCGTCGCCGACAAGACAGGGCGGATGTTTGCGCGCGCAATAAAGGACCGCGTCGTCGAGCACGAAAAGCCGGTACTCGTCGCCGGCTACGATCGGCTGCATGATGATCGAGTCGTAATGCTGTGCGACGTCGTCGAGATAGGCGTGCAGGTCAGCCTCATTATCGATGGCTTGCGCGAAATCGCCACGCGATCCCATTAGCGGCTTGACGAAGGCCGTGCCGCCGAGGGCATGCAGATAGCCGGTCGCATCGGCGCGTTCGTGGCCCGCGAGTCGGTGCGCGCGATGGCGATCGTGCAGGAAGAAGTAGCTGCCGCGAAGCGTCGCTACTCCAGCGTGCTCCAACACGATCG
>JANMAN010000798.1:0-2435 GCA_031359885.1 Tardiphaga sp.
CCAAAGCGTACGGCACCGAGGTCCAGATATCGACCTTGCCGTCGCCAACGAAATCGACGCCGTGTTTGGCGAGTTCGGTCGGAAGGAATTGCGTCAATCCGGTCGCGCCACCCCACGACGCTCGGAAATTTTTGCGCGCCACGACGCCGTCGTCGATCAACTTCAGTCCGGCGATGAACTCGCCGCGATATTGATCCTTGCGTCGCCCGACATAGGCCTGGGTCGCGAGCACACGCAGCCCATCATAGGGCAGCGCGAAGCGGCCGTAGTCGGTCTCGCGGCCCCAGATCGCCAGCAGGATGGTGGACGGGACGCCGAACTGCTGCTCGATGGCGGCAAGCGAGGGTTTGTATTTCTGCGCGAGTTTTTGTCCCTCTGCCGCAAGCCGCGCAATGCTGGCCTCCTTGATGTAGTCCGCCGGCACTTGAACGAACTCGGCCTGCGACGGCGCGCCGGTCGCGGGACGACCGGGCAATAGGAGATCAGGCAGCTTGTAATCAGGCTCGAGCCCGGCCGTCAGGTTGTCGAAAGCCGAACGCGAGACGCCGGCAGCCTGCGCCTCCGGCCATAACGATGCGACGAACCGCGTGAAGGCGGGATCGGGCGCGGCGTGCGCGCTCGGCATCAAAAAGCTAGGCGCAAGCGCCATCGACAAGGCGACCAGAACGATCGCACCATATAGATGCTGATGCGGACGTTCGATTTTTCTGTATGTGTTGAGCGTATACAATGATCGACTTTCAAAACATCGTTGGCTTCGACTGAGTCGACGGAAATATCCGCAAGAGCACGGACAAACATGACGTAAAGCCGAACGAGGCCGAACAGGTCTTCTTGAATTCACCGCTACTGCTTCTGGATGATAAGGCTCACAGCGTCACCGAAAAGCGATTTCACGCTTACGGAAAGACAAATGCTGGCCGTTACCTTCAACTCGCATTCACACTGAGACAGGATGCAACGTTATTCCGGATCATTTCCGCACGTCCCATGAGCGCAAAGGAGCGAGCCCGCTATGACGAAGAAGTTTAAGCAAGTCCCA
Source organism: Tardiphaga sp. (assembly GCA_031359885.1). GTDB lineage: Bacteria > Pseudomonadota > Alphaproteobacteria > Rhizobiales > Xanthobacteraceae > Tardiphaga. The sequence continues at coordinate 1,043 of JANMAN010000798.1, forward strand.
AAGTTTGCCAACGAAGCCGAGGAAAGAAAATTTTGGGAGTCCCACGATACGGCAGATTATTTTGATCTCAGCAAAGCGGTCCGCGTGCGCTTCCCCAATCTCAAACCTTCCACGACGGCGATTTCAATTCGGCTGCCCCTTGACCTGCTTGAACGGATCAAGATCGCGGCGAACAAGCGCGACGTGCCCTATCAGTCGCTTATCAAAGTATGGCTCGCCGAAAAGGTTGGCTAGCGGCTTTAAGTTGCAGCCCGTGCCACACCTCAGTGCGCCCGGTCTCCCTTGCCATGACCGGCATGAGTGTTCGCGAGCGCCGTCGCCACGGTCCCATTCGACAGCTTGTCGACATAAGCGATGCCGACCGCCGACAGAATAAACACGCAGTGGATGATGGTCTGCCACATCACGCCGGTGTCGGTATAGGCCGTGCTGCGTGCGCCGCCCGTGGCGCCAAGGCTGCCGGCCTCGATGAACGTCCGCAGCAGATGTATCGACGAAATGCCGATGATCGCCATCGCGAGTTTGATCTTCAGCACGCTGGCGTTGACGTGGCTGAGCCATTCCGGCTCGTCCGGATGGCCGCGCAGATTCAGCCGCGACACGAAGGTTTCGTAGCCGCCGACGATCACCATCACCAGCAGGTTCGAAATCATCACCACGTCGATCAGACCGAGCACGACGAGCATGATCTGCTGTTCGGTGAAATCGAACGAATGCAGGATCAGGTGCCACAACTCCTTGAGGAACAGCACAACGTAAACGCATTGCGCCACAATCAGCCCGACATAGAGCGGCAATTGCAGCCAGCGCGATCCGAAGATCAGTGTTGCGATCGGGGTCATCGTGGCGCCCTTCGGCGGCGGCGGGATGTCGGGCGTCATGGACATGAAGGCTCATTTCGGGAAGCTGGGGGATGCCCCTCAATTGGGGGCGGCATGCGATTCTGTCGAGCGATCAATAAGCGGCGTTTCACCGCAGCGTGATGTCATTTCACCGCCACGATGAAAATCCTCGGAAATCGCAGCAGCACGCGGCCATCGGCCTGCGGCAGATAGCTGGCGGCGATTCGCGCCGTGTACTCGGCCAAAAATTGCTTCCGCTGCGGTATATCGAGCGGGTCGACGAAAGGCCGAAGCCCCGTGCCCTTGACCCATTCGACGATGCCCGACGCATCGTCCATCGCGTGATTGTAGATCGTGTGCCAGATGTCGAGCCGCGAACACAAAGGCCGCAATGCATCGTAATAGGCACCGGGCTTCGGCATCGCATCGCGCAGCTTGGCGGCATCGGCCAGTTGCGCGCGCCAAGGCCCCTGATGTGCGACTTCACGCATGAGGATATGCGAGGGCTCGTCGATATTGTCTGGCATTTGGACGGCCATCGTGCCGCCGGG
>JANMAN010000013.1:0-1962 GCA_031359885.1 Tardiphaga sp.
CGCCGGCGAACTGGGCGCTGTGCGAAGGCCAGCTGCTGCAGATACCGCTGAACCAGGCGCTGTTCTCGTTGCTCGGCATCTCATTTGGCGGCGATGGCATGAGGACATTCGCGTTACCCGATTTGCGCGGGCGTGTGCCGCTCGGCTTCAGCGAGAACTACAGCCTCGGCCAGATTGGTGGCGAGGAATTCCATCTGCTCTCGACCACCGAGATGCCATCGCATGGCCACGCGCTGATGGCCGATGCGACTTCAACCGATGGCATCGGCAATACGCCGTCGCCGGCGGCCGTGCTTGGCCGTTCATCCGGCGAGGTGGTGCCGGGCAACACGCCGTTCACCGCGAACCTTTATGACACCGCCGCGCCCAACACCAACCTCGCCGGTCCGTCGCTCGGAAATACCGGTGGCGGCCAGGCGCACATGAACATGATGCCGTCGCTGGCGCTGAGTTTCTGCATCAACATCGACCCGCATGGTGTGTATCCGAGCCGGGACTAGACGGCAGTTACGCCGCATCCCGCGCCCGCTTTACGTCCGGGGGCATCGCTTCCTCAACCAGCGCGGCCAGCGCTTCGGCCAGCGGCAACACGGTCTGGCCCTCGCTGCCGAGACGGCGGATCGAGACCGAGCCCGTCTCGGCTTCCTTTTTGCCGACCACGAGCAGCGCCGGAATTTTCATCAGCGAATGTTCGCGGACCTTGTAGTTGATCTTCTCGTTGCGCAGATCGATCTCGACGCGCAAGCCGGCTTTTCGCGCCGCTGCGAGCACCTGCTTCGCGTAGTCGTCACCCTCTTGCGTGATCGTGGTGACGACGGCCTGCACCGGCGCCAGCCAGAGCGGGAAGTTGCCGGCAAAATGTTCGATCAGGATCCCGGTGAAGCGTTCCATCGATCCGCAGATCGCGCGATGCACCATGACCGGCGCTTTCTTCGACCCGTCGGCGTCGATGTAAAACGCACCGAAACGTTCCGGCAAATTGAAGTCCACTTGCGTGGTGCCGCATTGCCAGTCGCGGCCGATGGCATCGCGCAGCACATACTCGAATTTCGGGCCGTAGAACGCGCCTTCGCCCGGATTTATCGCGGTCTTGATGCGGCCGCCGGACTGCGCCTCGATTGTCGAGAGCACGGTCGCCATCACGCGTTCGGCATGATCCCACAGCTCGTCCGCGCCGACCCGTTTTTCGGGACGCGTCGAGAGCTTCACTACGATGTCGCCGAAGCCGAAATCGCTGTAGGTCGAAAGGATCAGGTCGTTGATCTTCAGGCACTCGTCGGCGAGTTGTTGCTCGGTGCAGAACACATGCGCGTCGTCCTGCGTGAAGCCGCGCACGCGCATCAGTCCGTGCATCGCGCCCGACGGTTCGTAACGATGGACGACGCCGAATTCCGCCATCCGCAGCGGCAGGTCGCGATAGCTTTTCAGGCCGTGCTTGAAAATCTGCACATGGCCGGGACAGTTCATTGGCTTCAACGCGAACCAGCGTTTGTCCTCGGCTTCGTCGCCTGCGGATTGCGCGGCGAACATGTTCTCGCGGTACCAGTCCCAATGGCCGGACGTTTCCCATAGCGATTTGTCGAGAATCTGCGGCGCGTTGACCTCGGCATAGTCGCCGGCCAATCGACGCCGCATATACGAAATCAACGCCTGGAAAATGGTCCAGCCTTTCGCGTGCCAGAACACGACGCCGGGGCCTTCTTCCTGAAAATGAAACAGATCGAGTTCGCGGCCCAGCTTACGGTGGTCGCGCTTCTCGGCTTCTTCGATCTGCTTGAGATAAAAATCGAGATCCTCTTGCTTGGCGAACGCGGTGCCGTAGATGCGCGTCAGCATCGGATTGTTGCTGTCGCCGCGCCAATAAGCACCGGCCACCTTCAGCAGCTTGAACGCATTGCCGACCTTGCCGGTCGAGGTCATATGCGGGCCGCGGCACAGATCGAACCAGTCGCCCTGATAGTA
>JANMAN010000022.1:0-7066 GCA_031359885.1 Tardiphaga sp.
CGCCATGCATATCGCGGCCGCGCAGGGCATCGCGCATGATCTTCTGCCGGCGCTCGGCAAATTGCACGACGCGCTTCGCGCCAAAGAGAAGGCGTTCGCTCATATCGTCAAGATCGGCCGCACCCATACGCAGGACGCGACGCCGTTGACGCTCGGCCAGGAATTTTCCGGCTATGCCGCGCAGATTGAGAGCGGTCTCGCGCGCATCACGTCGGCAGCGAAAGATCTGCTGCCGCTGGCGCAAGGCGGCACCGCAGTGGGTACAGGATTGAATTCGAAGCCGCGCTTCGCGAAACTGTTCGCGAAGCATGTCGCTACGATCACGAAGCTTCCCTTCGTCACAGCACCGAACAAGTTCGAGGCGCTCGCATTGAACGACGCCTATGTGTTCGTCCACGGCGCGATCAATGCGATCGCCACCGGACTGTTCAAGATCGCCAACGACATTCGCTTGCTCGGCTCCGGTCCACGATCGGGACTCGGCGAATTGATCTTGCCGGAAAACGAACCCGGCTCGTCGATCATGCCGGGCAAGGTCAACCCGACCCAATGCGAGGCGATGACCATGGTGTGCTGCCAAGTGTTCGGCAACCAGACCGTGCTGACCATGGCGGGCAGCCAAGGCCACTTCGAACTGAACGTCTACAAGCCGGTGATGGCGCACGGCATGATGCAGTCGATCCGTCTCGTCGCCGACGCCGCGCACTCATTCACGGACCATTGCGTCGCGGGCATTCAGGCCGACGAAACCAAGATCAACGCGTTGATGCAGCGCTCGCTGATGCTTGTTACCGCACTCGCGCCCACGATCGGCTACGACAATGCCGCTAAGGTTGCAAAAACCGCTCATGCCAACGGGACAACGCTGAAAGAAGAGGCCGTGCGCCTCGGCTTCGTGACCGCCGCCGAATTCGAGCGTCTGGTTCAGCCTGAGAAAATGACCAAGCCCGGCTGAGCCATCCGCAGTCTTGATGGATCGTAAAGTGATTCATCGAGACCGGAGGTAATAAAGCACGGTGTTCTGGCATTGGAACTTGCGCTTATAATAGTTCTAAGCGACGCTTACCGGCGGTTCTCTGTGCGTGTGATTGCTCCGGTCACGCAGGGACGGTGCCACGCGCGTCGCAGATACATGGGAGGCCGATCGCGGACCAATCTTTGATTGGCAACGCGATCGATTGGAGTGCGCGGGCATGGGTGACTTGGTCAACCTGAACAAACATAGGAAACGCACCACGCAGGATCGATCCGAAAAACAAGCCGAGATCAATCGGGCCCGGTTCGGTCGAACCAAAGCGCAGCGCAAGACGAACGAGCAACATGCGGACCGTGCAAGCAAGATGCTTGACCAACACCGCATCGCTCCGGAGGACTCATGATGAAGTCCCCCGTCGTCAAACGTTCGATCGTCGTAGCCGGGCATAAAACCAGCGTCAGTCTCGAAGAAGCCTTCTGGAACGGCATGAAGGAAATTTCCGTCATCCGGAACATGACGCTGTCCGAGCTCGTCGGCGAAATCGACACCAATCGCCAGCAGGGAAATCTCTCGTCCGCAATTCGTCTCTTCGTTCTCGATTATTTCCGCTCGCGCCACATGGCCGCCGACAGGTCGCGCAGTAGCGCGCTCATCGGCAGCTAGAAGGCCGGTCGCGGCAACGTCGCCGGTGGCGGCGTCAACACGAGTGGCGGACGCGGACGCGGCTGCGGCCGGAATGCGCTGCCCGGTGCAGGCCGAACGTCGATCGCCGGCGGCAGCGGCGCGACTTGTGCACTCGGACTCGGCGATGGGATCGGCGACGGGACGGGCCTCGGCGGCAGCACGCGGGGCCGGACCGGCGCGGGGATTGCCGTCACGGTCGGTGATTGCTGCGCAGGCGCCGTTTTGTCGGCGGGGATTTGGCCGGCAGGCGGAATCGCCGCCGGCATCGTTTCGCGTTCGAGTTGGTCGAGGCGACGCGTTTCGCGATCGATCGCGCGCACCGCAAGCCACGTCGAGAACGCCGCGACATCAAGGCTTTTGCTCAGTCCGTCCGGCGGGCCGACCGCAAACAATCGAATTTCGGGTCGGCTCGTGCTGCTGCCGACCGTGGTCGAGATCAACGTCGCGCGGATATCGGTTTGATCGGCGGCGATGTCATAGCCGCCCGAGATAATGACGCGCGCGCTTTCGCCCTCCAGCGTCGTCGCACCGACGCGCAGATTGCCATCCCTGATCGCCAAGCCGATCTGCGCGGACGACACCACCAGCGGCGCTGCATTCAAAGCCGTCTGCATGACCTGCGCGAGCCGCGCATCGTCGGATATGCGGCCCTCGTCGCTGGCACGCAGCATGACGTCGAAGGCGCGCGGATCGAGACCTTGAATTTTAGCGTTCTCTAATGTGAGAACTCCGTCGCCGGACAGAGCGCCGGCCAGCGCCTCCTGGCTGCGACCCTGGGTGGATAACGTCATCTTCAATGCGGCGCGCCCCGGCACTGCGAGCGTGCGGTAGCGCAACGCCGCGCCGTCGACATTGGTCATGGTCAGCCGTGAATTGACGGCGAGGCCCGAAAGGCTCGGCCGCGCATCGATGTCGGTCAGAACCTCGCCGCCTCCGATGCCGCCCTTGATCGCATCGAACGTCAGGGACTGGCCGTCGCTCTTGACCGTTCCGCTCACGGGTCGCAACTCGAGGCCGCCCGGCAGGCCGCCGCGCAACGCTTGAAAGGCGAGCCGTCCGCGCCAGCCTTGCACTAGCCCGGCACCGAGCGGATCGGACGGATTGGCGTTGGCGCTGCCGATTGCCAAATTGAACAGCGGCGCGAGTTCGAGCGTGTCGAGACCGAATTCGCCGTCGATGGTTTTCGGCTCGGTTGACGTGATAGCGAGCTTGCCGCGTAGCCGCGCGCCGGCGATGGTGCCATCGAGGCCGTTCAGCACAAATTGGTCGCCGTTGATCGACAGCTTGGATGTCAGATTGGACACCTGACCTCGCGCGTCGCCGGGCTTGAGCGCGAGGAGCGGCGACAAACTAGCACGGCGGATCGCAAGATTGATCGCGGCCTTGCGCGGCTCCGCGAACGGTTCGGCAGTGCCCTGAAAGTCGGCATCGACGGCCGGGCCTGACAATTTGGCCGTGACGCGCAACGGCGCCGTCCATGTCCCGTTCACGGTCGCATCGAGCTGCGCTGCGCCGCTGTCGGCGGCGATGATTTTGTCGAGACCGAGCAGCGCGATGAGGTTGCGCCCCTGCGGCGAGGCCAGTTTGGCCGTCGCAGCAATCTCGCCCGATCGCAACGCCTCGACATTCAAACCGCGGATCGCGGCGATTTCCGGCGTGGCCGTCACGCTGGTGTTGCCGGACAATTGCGGCCCGTCGATCGTCAACGTCGTCGTGACATTGGCGCGGTCCGCTTGCGCGGCGTTCTTTGCGATATCCAGCGCAAACTTCAGCCGGACCGCACCCGGTGCGGCGGGCAACGCCGTAAGCCTTCCTGCGAAAGACGGGGCGAGCGGCGCGACCAGCGCACTGACCTGCGCCATCGATGCCGACGCAGCACTCAACGCGAAATTGCCGGTCGTGGATGCGCGATCGAACGTCCCTTTGCCGTCGAGCATGACGCCCGTCGCCTCGCCGACACGCAGGCGGTCAAGCGCAATCGTCTGCGCGCCGTAACGCAAATCCAAACCGAACGGTCGCATCTCCTGCCCGGCCGACACCGCGCGGCCGATATCGAGCGACAGTTGGGCCTCGTCCGGCCACGCCGCGTCCGGACCCGCGAGCGAGCGGACCAATGCCGTCACGGAATCAAGATCGAGCCTATCGGCCTTAAGGCGGATGTCTGCGCGCGACGGCGCATTGTCCGGAGACAGCAATGCGAGCCGCCCGTCGATCGTGCTGCCGTCGATCTCGCCGCTCATCGCATCGAGCGTGGCGCGATCCGGCGCGACGGTGAGATTGCCGCGCAGCCGCAACGGCTTTTGCACGCGCATCGCGGGATCGCTGCGGCCTTGCAGCCAGGCTGCAAACGCATCCGGCTCGACCGAGTCCAGCGTCAACGCCCCGCCGAAACCGGCCGCGACGGAGGATTGCGCACCGGCGCCGGCGAGCGTGACCGATGTCGATCCCGGCGCGCGCGCGTCGAGCCGATCGATCCGCCACGCCGGTCCTTCACCGCGCAACTCGGCCAGCACGTTCTGCACGGGCTTGCCGCCGAGAATGACCTGATCGGCGGCGAGCGTCAGACGTGTCGGCAGCGGCGCGTCGGGAAAGTCCGCGAGCGTCTCGCGCAGGCTCGAGAACAAAAGCCCCGGCGCTGTATCCGAGCCGCGCAGGCGATCGGCATCGATCGTCTTCGCCGCCAACGTCGCTTGCAATTGCGGCGTGGCACCGAAGCGCATCCCGGCCGTGCCTGCGAATTTCAACGACGTTTCATCCGCGCCATAAGACGCATCGATTTGCTCCAGCGTCGCGACCGCCGGATCGGCCTTTAGCTTCGCCGAAATCTTCCACGGCGGAGAGGTCTGATCGGTCGCGGTTTTCGGCGGCGCCGGGCGCGCCAGCATCAATGCCCCGTCGAAACGCGGCGAGCGGTTGTCGAAGGTCAGCAAGCCATCGACGTCGATCGCAAGCGGCGTTTCGGCTGGATCGATGGTGAGATGCACGCGAGTGCCGACGTTGCCGACGCCCGGTGTCGACGACACTCGGAACGGATAGCGCGTGCCTGAGAGTTTGAAGTTTCCATCGCCTCGGATCGACCCGGCCAAAGCGCGGACATCGCCGCTGAACGCGATGTCGTCGAGTTCGACCGTGCTGCGGCTCGCCGCATCGTGCAGTGCGACGCGGCCGGTCACGTTGACGCGGTCGATCGCAAGCGACCCGAGGTCGTAACCGCCGGGCGATCGCGGCCAGTCGATCCGACCGTTGGCGTCGAGTCCGAGATCGAGCGACGCGCCGTTGATGGTCAGCTCGTCGGCGCGAACCTCGCCGCGCATCAGCGATCCCAGGCTGAACGCGACGTCGAGTTTGTCCGCGCGAATTTTGCCGAGGTCGTAAGCGCCACCGACCTGCACGTCGTTCAGGCGAAGCGCCGGCACCGGCAACAGCCGCGCATCGAGCGCGCCGCGGACCCGCACCGGCGTGCCGAGAACGCGGCTCGCCTCCGCTTCGAATTGCGGGCGGAACTGATTCCAGTCGATGAAAAACGGCCCGATGAGAGCAGCAAGCAGCGCGATGATGAAAGCGATCGCCAATCCGAGAAGCGTCGTCTGCACGGCGTCTCCCTGTGAATGCGTGCGGCGAACCCGTCAGACTTATATAGGACCAACTGTGGCGAAGTCACAGCGGCGTGGAGACGCTGGCCCGAAAGCTTCAGGCCGGCACATGCGGCAAACGGCCGGTCACCGCGCGCACCTTTCCGGGTGCGGCCATCCAGATCGTCAAACCGCCGAGCAGGCTCATCACGATTCCGATCGCAAACGCCGCCGTGTAGTTGCCGAAATAATCGTGCAGAACGCCTGTCACCAATGGTCCGGATGCGCCGCCGGCCAGCGCCGCCAGCATCAACGTGCCGAAAATGCTGCCGTAATGTCGTCCTTGAAAAATCTCGAGAACGACAGCTCCCATGATCGATGTGCAAGCGTAGCCGAGCAGGCCTTGCGCCAGCACCATGACGAAGACGAGTGCAAGGCTCGGCGTCTGCGCCATCAGAATGAGCGCCGTGTAGCAAATCGCGAAACCGATGCCGCTGATGCACCACACCCATTCGCGGCCGATCCGGTCCGATAGGTGACCGAAATAAATCTGACCGGGAACGCCGACAAGACTGACAAGGCCGAGCGCCCAGGCGGCGACATTACGGCTGAACCCGATGTCGAGCAGGTATCTGGTCTGGTGCACCTGCACGGCATACCAAGCGTATAGCCCGCAGAAGAAGCCGGCCGCGATCCACCAAAACCGCGCGGTGCGAATCGCGCGCGCCAACGTCCAGTCGATCGCCACCCAGGCCGGATCGACCACATTGGACACCGGCCGATGGTGACTGCCGTGCGCACCGTCGCCGTCAGGCAGCAGGCCGATGTCCTCCGGCCGCTTGCGCAGCATCAGATTGATCGGCCCGAGCACCACGAGCACCAACAGCCCCATCGCCACGCACGCTGTGCGCCAGCCTGCCGTTTCGATGACCCATTGAACCACCGGGAGCATCGTCACCGAACCGATGCCGACGCCCGCGAATGCGATACCGGTCGCCAGTCCACGTTTGCGGATGAACCAGTTCGGCAGAAACAGCGATTGGCCGGAATAGCCGAGGCAGACGCTGCCGCCGCCGACCATCACGCCGATGCTGAGATAAAGATGCCAGGGCTGCGTCGTCAGCGGCGCGAGCAACAACCCGCCGGCCATCAAGACGACGCCGATTTCCATGACGATCCGGGGACCGGAGCGATCCATGATCCGCCCCAGCAGCGGACTCATGATCGCCGAGACGAGAAAGCCGAACGAAAATGCCCCTGCCGTGACGCCGCGTTCCCAGCCGAACTCATCGAGAATGGGAGAAAACAACAATGAGAACGACGTTCGCGCATTGACGCCGATCGCCATCGTCACGAATGCGATGCCGACGATTACCCAGCCGAAGAAAAACCGACGCTGCGCCAATGACATCGACTCCGTTCGAGAGTGTGGTCCAAGGGACTCACGGATCAGATAACAGCAATCACTGGATGCGTCATACCATGAATGCAATCTGAATACGAAATGCGTCGTTGCAAATCGGGCGACCGATAACTTAGAGGACGCTAAATCAGAGGTGGGCGCAGGCTGGCCGACGTGGCCGGGAGGATTTTGCCGGGATTGAAAATGTTCTGCGGATCGAGTGCTTGCTTAAGCGCGCGCATCGTATCGAGTGCAGGACGTCCGAGTTCCGCCTCCAGATATTTCTGTTTGCCCTGCCCGATCCCGTGTTCGCCGGTGCATGTACCGCCCATGCTCTGCGCCCGTTCGACGAGCCGGTGCATGAAGTCCTCGCCGCGCGCCATCTCGTCGGGATCGTCGAGGTCGCACAGCAGCGAGCAATGGAAATTGCCG
>JANMAN010000030.1:0-4650 GCA_031359885.1 Tardiphaga sp.
TCAGGAAAATGTGCCAGCGCCGTACAAGCCATCCAGATGCGCCGGATATAGCCGATCGCGATCTCCGGACTACTTTCGCCGGCGATGTAATCGTAGATCGCGATCAGCTCGTTATTGGCTTCATCGCGAAAGACGACCTTATGGACCACGCTTGGCGACTTTCACCTTGCGTGCATGCCGGGCTTCCAACTGATCGAAAACGACCTCCGCAGGAATGCTTGGCTTTTTGTTGGCCATCGAGGCCTTCGCCTTGGCACGCAGCCACTCGGTGTAGACCGCATCCCGCTCGTCGAGCGCCATCAGCGCGTCTTGAAAAACCTCGCTGGCGTTCTCGTAATGCCCGCTATCGAGCTGGCGTTGGAGGATCGCTTGCTGCTGGGCTTTGAGTTGGACGCTGATCGCTTTGTTGGCTGCCATATGAACCGTCTTTCTGCCGTCAGTTAAGATAACACGATCAGACGTCATGAATATATGGGCAGGTGTTGCGACGGCTTTATCGGCGTCTGGCCTCGTTGTGATTGGCGCAATGGATCGAGGCCGCGTATGACGGCGTCTTCGTCAGAACGCAAAGATCATCATGCCCGCCACCGTCGCCGCAATCTATCGCTACCCCGTCAAAGGCCTGTCGCCGGAGCATCTCGACCGCGTCGCGCTGGCACCGGGCCAGACGCTGCCGTCGGATCGGCGATACGCCATCGAGAACGGCGATTCCGGTTTCGATCCGGCGCATCCGGTGTGGAAGGCCAAGACGCACTATCTCATGCTGATGCGCGACGAACGGCTGGCCGCGCTCGACACGCGCTACGACGACGCCACGCATATGCTGACCATCCGCAAGGACGGCCACGAAGCCGTCAGCGGCGATCTCGAAACCGCCGCCGGCCGCGCTGCCGTCCAGGATTGGTTCACTTCCAATTTTGCCGACGAGTTGCGCGGACCGCCGCGCGTGCTGGCCGCGCCGGGCTATAGTTTTTCCGACATTTCGAAAAAAGTCGTGTCGATCATCAACCTGGACAGCGTCGCGGCCGTGGCCGACATGGTCAAAGCCGCGGTCGATCCGCTGCGCTTTCGCGGCAATCTGCATGTCACGGGCTGGCCGGCATGGCACGAATTCGAGCTGATGGGACAGACGCTCGCCATCGGCGGCACCCGTCTCAAGGTCGTCAAGCGAATCGTCCGCTGTGCCGCGACCAATGTCGATCCGAAAACCGCCGTGCGCGACCTCAACATCCCGCATACGCTGATGCGCCAGCTAGGCCATGCCGATCTCGGTGTCTATGCGGAGGTGATCGCGGGCGGAGAAATCAAAACCGGCGACGACGTTCAGGCCGAAGCGCCGACGCTGTTGTAGCGGCAGTCGTCGACGATCAGCGCTTGGTCTGCAACCGGCCGACCGCCGCCAGAATGAAACCGCGCGGGAACAGCCGCAGCAGAAACGGGATGATCTTGATCCCAAGCCCCGGCAAGACGCTGCGTTTGCCCGCCATCAGCCCGCGATAGCCGGCGAGCGCGACATCGGCCGGCAAGACGTTGAGAATATGGGAATCGAGACCGGGTTTGAAGCCGGCGCGAACCTGAAATTCGGACGGCACCGGACCCGGACACAATGCGGTCACCCGCACGCCGCGCGACCCCAATTCGTAGTGCAGCGCCTCGGTAAACGACAGCACGAAGGCCTTGGAGGCGTAATAGACCGCCATCCCAGGCCCCGGCAGGAATGCCGCGATCGAGGCGACGTTTAAAATGCCGCCGCCGGTCCGGATCAGGCTGTCGGCGAAGCGCAGCGACAAATCCGTCAACGTACGAATGTTCACATCGACGATGCCGAGCTGGTCGGCCCTGTCCATCTCGACCGCCTTGCCGAAGAGGCCATAGCCGGCATTGTTAACGAGAAATTCGACCTCGACACCCGCGGCATCGAGGGCTGCGGCGATCTTGTCCCCGGCATCCGCCTCGGCCAGATCGCATGGGATAATGATCGGAACGGCCCCGCCGGAGGCGACGATCTCGTCAGCCAGCTTTTGCAGACGATCGTGACGACGCGCAACAAGGGCGACGCGGTGATCGTTCGACGCAAAGACGCGGGCCAATTCGGCTCCGATCCCGGCCGATGCACCGGTAATCAGCGCGACCCGCTCAACCACGGGGAAAATCCTGCTTCAAAGGGGTCACGATGCAGCAATCTGTCGTTTGCAATACCCAACAGCCCTAAGCGGGACCGTTGCCCTTCGCAACCCCTATGGTTGCATCGCGATACCGCGTTTGGCTGCGGTTTAGCTCGTGGCGACGGCCGACGCGGGCATGTCGACCTCGGCCGCAGCGTCCTCGCCGGAAATCCGGCGTCGCAGGTTCACGCGTTCGCGGGTCGAAATGCCGAGCAGGTCAGCAGCGCGCCACACAACATTGTCTTCGAATTCACTGACGGCGCCGTCGGCGTAGACCATCTCCCACATCATCTCGACGATCCGCGCGCGACCAGGCTCGTCCACCGCGCGCATGATGACGCTGGTGAAATGATACAGATCGACCGCCTGTCCCTCTTCGAGCGTCGCAGCGGCGATTAGCCGGTCCGCGGTGCCGGGATCGAGGCCGAAGCGCGTTTCGATCAGACTGTGCAGTTTCTGGGTCTCCACGGCCGAAGGTGCGCCGTCGAGCGAGATCACGTGCACCAGCAAGGCCGTCGCGGCCAGACGATACCCGGTGTCGTCGAACGCCTGCTGCTCGGTCGCGGACGGCGACACCACATCGGCGATGAATTGGCGCAAGCTCTCAAACATCTGTCATCTTTCGTTCGGATCGTCGGTGGCACGATGAACGTCACTCATACAGCACCGTTCCGGTTTTAAACATGAAGCCTTCGTCATGAAGCTTTGGTCATGAAGCTCTGGTCATGTTTCATCGGTCATGTGTCTTTGGTCAATGTCGTCGCGTGCAACGGCCGCTGTGCCCAGGCCAGCAGCGCGCCGAGCCCCAGCATCGCGGCGGATGCCAGCAACGCCGAATTCAGGTTTCCGGTGGCGTCGGTGATCGCGCCGATCGCGATCGGGCCTAATGTCTGGCCGACGCCGAACACGATCGTCATTGCGGCGATGGCAGTCGGCCAAGCCTGCTGCGGATAATTCACCCGCACGAAGGCCGTTGTGGATGCGACCACAGCAAAAAACGCTACGCCAAACACCAAGGCGGACGTTCCGAGCAACAGCGGCGAATGGCCCAGCAACGGCAGGGCCGCGCCAAGCCCGTTGCAGCCGAGAATGATCGCCGTCCCGCCACCGGTGCGGCTCCGCGCCAGCACCTCGCGCCACACCCATGGCGAGGCAAAGGCGCTCATCCCGATTAGGCTCCAGAACGCGCTTTGCGCCGCCGCCCCGCCGCCTGCATCGCGAACATAGGCGATCATGAAAGTCATGTAGGCGATGTAGCCCGCGCCAAACAGGAAATAGCCGGCGAGATACAGCATCACCGGCGCGACGCGAAAACCAGCGACATCGCCTTGCGCCAAGGCCGCGGTCGTCTCGATTTTGACCGGCAGCAGCGGGATCACCAGCAGCAACGAGATCGCGGTCATGGCCAGCCAGACGATCCACCACGAGCCCGCGCCGAACTCAGCCAATAGAAACGGCGCGACCAGCCCCGATGCGAGAATGCCGAGCCCCGGCCCGGCATAAAACAAGCTCAGGAGAAAACCCGACCGCGACGGCTGGGTCTGCGCGATCGTGGCGGCGAGCGCGCCGCCGGCCACGAACGACAACGCCGCGCCAAATCCGGCCAGCAGCCGTCCGACGCTCAGCAGCGCGAAATTCGCGGACACCGCGCACAACGCCAATGAGAAGATCGCCATCAGCGTGCCCGATTTGACCAGCGCCAGCAGGCCGTGGCGTTTCGCCAAACGGGCTGCGACCAATGCGCCCAGAAGGTAACCCGCCGCATTGATCGTGTTCATGAAGCCGGCGGCGGAATACGACCAGCCGAGCGTGTCGCGCATGTCCGGCAGCACCAGCGAATAGGCGAAGCGCCCGATGCCGAGGCCGATGGTCGGCGCCAGCGCGAGGATCAGGATCAGGCGCGCGAGTTTCGGCTGGGGCTGGGAAGGAACGGCAGTCACGACGGGCTCCGGCGAGGCGCGCCATGTGGACCTATTTGAAGCGCGCCGGCAATCCTGCGGCGCAAACCATCGTCATCGAAGTCACTCCCCAAAAACAGAACAGCCGCGCCATCCTTGCGGATGACGCGGCCAGGCCGTTCTGTTGCTAGGTGGACCTACCCCGAACGGTTACGCCGCGAGGCGCACTTCGTTCATGCTAACGTTATCGTTGGCATTTAGGTTTTTGACCCGATAACGGCGGTATCATGCCGAGCACACTTCACAGCTTCTTCGCGGTCATCGATCCTATTTCGCCCCCGCCGCAGCAGCCTTGGATACACAAGCTGCTGTGGTGGAGGCGTCGGGTACTGCCCCCGAGTCTGCCCGCAGTCCACTATTGAGATTCAGCGCCATCGTCTTGCGACCTCATCAATATAGTCGCTCGCGACCCGATCGGCAACGGTATCGTTCCGAACAGGCCGCCTTGCCAAGCGCCCAGCGCCGCTTTAGCAAGTTTTGAATTCCGGCATTCGCCGACACGAACGAAGCCGTCATTCCGGATCGCG
>JANMAN010000051.1:0-2841 GCA_031359885.1 Tardiphaga sp.
GCGCCGTTGCGACGTTGATCCGGCGACAGGATGCCCGCGTAACGCATCAGGGGCAGTTGCTCGCGGCCTTGTCTTATCGCGGCGTGCTGGCGCGCGGATTTGCGCTGGTGCGCGATGGCAGCGGCGGCGCATTGCGGGCAGCGGCAGATGTCACACCGGGGGCTGCGCTGACGTTGGAATTCGCCGACGGCCGCGTCGGTGCGGTTGCGAATGGCGAGGCGGGGCACGCTCCGAAACTGGCGACAGCGAAGCGCGCGAGCAAGCCGATCGATCAGGGCAGTTTGTTTTGATGCCGTCGTCATTGCGAGGAGCCTTCGTCGCTCGTCTTCGAGAGGCGAATGCGACGAAGCAATCCAGTCTTGTTTCGTTGCAGAGAAGTCCTGGATTGCTTCGCTCGTTGCACGATCGGCAAACGCCGACCGCGCAACGGCTCGCAATGACGGCGCCCTTCCCTCATCATCGACGATCGCCTATTTAAGGCGTTGACGCTTTCAGGAGACCTTCGTGCTCAATAAATTCAGCGGGTCCGGCAACGGCGAGGCGCAGGTGCAATATCTCGACGGAGATTTCCGCGTGATCTCGCCTGGCACCTACGTGCGTTGCGCGATGACCGGCGAGCGAATTCCGCTCGACGAATTGAAATATTGGAGCGTCGATCGGCAAGAGGCTTATGCCGTGCCGACCGCCGTGCTGGCGCGGCACTATCCCGGCGCGTTGAAGGCGCAAGGATAACGCCGCGCCGCCGTCGTCATTTTTCCGCGAAGCAATACAGCAGCCCGTCGCCGCCGGTGCTCTTGAAATCGGCCTGCGAGCAGCCGCCATCCGGGCCGCGCGACGGATGCGAGGTGTTCCACGACTTCGCCGGTGCCTCTTCGTTCAAGCCGGTGCGATCGGCATGGCCGACCATCGCGGCACCCTGCGTGCTGCTCGTCCAATTCTTGCAGGTTCGATCGTCGAAGCCCGCAAAGGCCGTGCCGTCCAACTGCGATCCGGTCAGGACGTCGTGGCGATTCGGCGTGTCGCCACGGCCGTTGATGACCTCGCCTTTTTCGCTGAGCGCGGTCTGTTTGGTGAGGTTGTTGGTGCCGTGCAATTCGGCGACGTCTTTCGCGACGACGGCGCCTTTGGCGTTCATCCACGGGCCTTTTCCGATTCGGTCGCGGGCATTGATCGCGGGCTTGCCGTCGGCGGCTTGGGTCGACAGATACGCGCGCCAAACTTTAGCACTGCCTGCAGGACCACCCGCGCCGGCCGCTTGCGCGAGCGTCTGGCAGTGATTGTCGGCTCCGGCGAGGCCGCCGAGATTGCCGCCATTGCCAATGCTGGTGGACGTCACGAAAAAACTGGTCTCGGCCGCCGATTGGGCGAGAGCGGGCGTCGCCGCGCAGAGTGCGATGACGACAAGTGCGGAACGAATACGCATGAAAATCTCCCTCAAAATATTATTGCGCCTGACGTCGACGCTAACTGATTTGAACCCGATCAACGACGAATTATTCCGCCGCTTCACAAACGAAAACCGCCGCAAAACAATTGCGGCGGTTCTGTGTTTCTGGCTTCGATTGGGCTCACGCCTGCTGGATGGCAGACAGCTCCCAATTTGAACCGCGGCGGCGGGCGAAGGTCCAGACCTCGGTGGCCTCGGTCGGCGTATCGCTGCCGTCGATGACCTTGCCGCTGGCCTTTTCCATCGTCTTGTCGACCAGCGCGAAGCGCATCGCGACGCTGGCGTAGTCGGTCTCGCCTTCACGCCAAGATTCCGCGAGGTCGCCCTGCAGCAGCTTGACCTGGCTCACCTTGTTGACGACGCCCTTGGCCGCGTTGGCCTGAAGATCGCCGGTGAAGTACGACACCATCTCGGGCGTCGCCAACGTGTGCAGCTTGGCGGTGTCCTCGCTGGACCACGCCGCCTGAACGTCGCCGAGAAGCTTCTCGAAGGCTTCGTAATCGTCCGGGACGATCTCGAGCGGAGCGGCGTTGGCGCCGATGCCGAAACCCGGTCCGGTGCGGAAATTCGCCTGCGGGCCGTTCTGGGGCGGCGACGCGCCCTGCGACGGGCCGGCGTAAGCCGACGCCATGGCCGGCGGCGCGTTGCGGCGCTTCCACCACGACATCGCGAACCAGATCGCGCCACCGATGAGGGCCACCTGCAACAGCAGGCCAATCATCGAGGACAGACCGCCGAGACCCGAGAACAAGCCGCCGCCGAACAGCATGCCGAGCAGGCCTGCGCCGAGGAAGCCGGCCGCGAGGCCGCCGAGCATGCCCATGCCTGGGCGATTGAAGAAACCACCCTTGGCGGCAGCGCCAGCGGCAGGTGCGCCCATTCCGGGGCTGCCCGGCTGGGTCATGGTGCGATCCATCGGACGCGCGGCGTTCGGCGCGGTCGAAGTGCTGGGAGGTGCGGAATAGGTGCGCGAGCCGCGCGAGCCGGAGCTTCCGCCGCCGCCGACACGGGCGTCGGCCGCAGAACCCACGGTCAGAATTACGGGCAACGCCAACGAAAGAGCAACCGCCAATGTCTTGGCAAGGCTGCGGGTACGCTGCGTGAATGTCATTTGTCTTCCCTCACTCCCCGGCAGGGGGATGCAGGCCTAACATGGCTATCGCTGCCCAAAAAGGAAGCGGTACCTGCCGCTTATGGCTGCGGCCCTGCGTCGCGGGGATAGCGCCAACCCACCGTCATTCCGGGGCGCGTGCAGCGATAGCTGCGAGCGAACCCGGAATCCCAGCAAGTTCGGCTGACCTGGACGTGCCATGAATGATGAGATTCCGGGTTCGCGTTCGCCAAGAGCCGATCGCGCCCCGGAATGACGCTGTGGGCCTCAGGCGGAACGGACG
>JANMAN010000113.1:0-3102 GCA_031359885.1 Tardiphaga sp.
CTTGATCCGTGCGGTTGAGAAATTCGAATATAAGCGCGGGTATAAGTTCTCGACCTACGCCACATGGTGGATCCGTCAGGCGATCACGCGTTCGATCGCGGACCAAGCCCGCACGATTCGAATTCCCGTGCACATGATCGAGACGATCAACAAGATCGTGCGCACGTCGCGCCAGATGCTCAACGAAATCGGCCGCGAACCCACGCCGGAAGAATTGGCCGAAAAACTCGGCATGCCGCTGGAGAAGGTGCGCAAGGTTCTCAAGATCGCCAAGGAGCCGCTTTCGCTCGAAACCCCCGTCGGCGACGAGGAAGACTCGCATCTCGGCGATTTCATCGAGGACAAGAACGCGATCCTGCCGATCGATGCGGCGATCCAGTCGAACCTGCGCGAGACAACTACTCGCGTGCTGGCGTCGCTCACGCCGCGCGAGGAGCGCGTGCTGCGCATGCGCTTTGGCATCGGCATGAACACCGACCACACGCTGGAAGAAGTCGGCCAGCAGTTTTCGGTGACCCGTGAACGTATCCGCCAGATCGAGGCCAAGGCGCTGCGCAAGCTGAAGCATCCGTCGCGGTCGCGGAAGCTGCGGAGCTTCTTGGATAATTGATCGCCGTCACCAGGAGGAGCGGTCGCGATGCTCTTGCATCGATGCCGCGTCTGGAAGGGTGACGGAATTTGTGGTCCATCTTTCGAGGCCCGCCATCGGCGACGAAGACGTCGCCTGCATGGCTCGCACCTCAGAGTCTTGCCGGATCAGAGTCTCGCCGGAAAAGAATTCAACAAGGTCAGGTTTTTAAGTTCGTCATTGCGAGGAGTGAGGTTTTCGTCTCCGAAAACCCTAGTTCCTCGCCTTCGAGGAACGCTGCGACGAAGCAATCCAGTCAATTGGCAGAAAGTGCTGGATTGCTTCGCTCAGTACAATGTCGGCGAAACCGCCGACATCGATCTGGCTCGCAATGACGAACTTTGAACGACCTGATTTCAAGGTTTCTTTTTCAGCCAGCCTCTCAGGATGACGATCCGCGAAACGTGCAAAAACAGCGGGTGAACGCCCCGCCATTTTGTTGATCACGATTGCCGTTCACCAAAGATGCACGCAGTCCGATAATCAGGCTCGACATCATCATGGAACTCATCTTGAATGTTGCAGCGCCGCAGAATCGGCGTTTCAACGGATGGATTTCAATGAAAGCTTTTGCCTTCGCACTTCTCGCTATCGCTTTGTCCGCTGCCGCGACACCTTCGTCGGCGGCCGACAGTCGCAACGTCAACGTCATCAACGAGACCGGCTACGACATCAAGATGCTCGGCTTCAACGGTCCGGACGATGGCGTTGAGGAATGGGACAATGAATTGTCCAAGCCGCTCACGGACGGCGCGTCCACTTACGTCAAATTCGACGAGGAAGAGGACGAGGGCTGCATCTGGAATATCAAAGTCGGGTGGGTTGGCTATGCGGAAAAAGACTCGGTGTATTGGAAGAACGTCAATCTCTGCAAAATAACTGCGCTGCGCCTGCGCTACGACTCGAAGAAAGACCAGACGTCTTTTATCGCGGAGTAGCGGACCCTCGAGACATAGCTGCGAACAAAAAACGGCGGGCCTCACGGCTCGCCGTTTTTTCTGTGACTGCGATAGAAGATCGTCTGGCGATTACTTACAAAACACTATAACCTCTGATTGCATAACGGGGGTATGACGTGACAAAAAAATCCAAACGCGTGGAAGTAGCTAGACGTGTTCGTTCGGCAAGGGTCGACGGAAAAGTCGGCCCGCTCGAAAAGCGTATCGCTAAAGATTACGGGCTGCCGCCCGGAAGCGTTATGATTATCGGTCCAAACGGAAAGGACAAACGTTCGGACGCGTTCATCAAGAACCTCCTGACGGAATGGGACTATTGAACCGACTTTTTGATAGTTGAATGGCCCTTTTAACGACGACGGTCAAAATCGACGAGGCCACCGCAACGATCTTGGGTGACAGGCCGCCTCGCAGAGTCTTCCATCGCGGAGCCTGTTGCCGAACTGACCGCGCCGGCGACGACGTCCGTGACCCTGTCGCCGCGCGATGGCGAAATTCAAACCGTGGCCATACAAAAAACGGCGGGCCTCACGGCTCGCCGTTTCTCGTTGCGGTTTGCGCTTACGAAAAACGACTACTTCTTCTTCGCGCCCACGCGGCTGATGCTCTTGATGTCGAGCGGCGACCGTCCGCTTTTCTCGGCAATCTCGCGGTCCTGTTCGAGGATGAACGCGCGCGCGGGTTCGTCGCCGTCGAGCCCGCCGAGCAATTCGGTCGGCACCCGCCGGTTGGAGCGTTGCGAGTCATCCTCGTAGACGATGTTGAAGAAGGCGAATTCGCCTTTTGGGTTCGATCCGGGTTTTTTGGCCATGTGTCCTCTTTGGCGCGCTTGTCCGCGATGGCGGCAAAGCTGTCAAAGGGATTGATCGCGGACCACGTTTGCAACGGGCGCATGCGTGGCGCCGTCGGATTGCCGCCGCCGCAAGCGCGCGAACCTGGGCCGCCAAACGCCGAGCACGACGTTGAGCGCGGCGATGCCGAGCAGGATCCACAGCGAGCCTTGTTCCGCGCTGAACGACGCCGCCAGCGCCGCAGCATCGGCCCCGCCCGCGAGCACCTTCGCGCTCAGCTCCGCCTCGTCCTGCATCGGGCCGACCATGCCGGCGAAACCCCACTCGAACACGAGGATGCCGGTGGCGAGTTTGACCAGCGCCCAGGGCGCGTTCTGGTAGTTGCTGTTCAGCGCCATCGCGACCAACCCCGCGACTAGAGTCAGCCCCAATGACGGCAGCAAGATCCAGGTCGCGATACCGCCCATGGCGCCGCGCATCGCCGCATATTCCGCCAGCCGGGACGGCGGCGACGTGTAGGCGAGCATCACTAGCAGGCACGCCATCGCACCCATCAACCCGATCGCGCCGATCGTATGCAGGAATTTCATGAGACGACGCATGGCTTCATCCGGATGGCGTGGCGGCAACACAACCTAACCCACGGGAAGCCGCGTGCAAGCCGGTTACGTCCCGACCCTGACGACGCCTGCGCCGACCGCACCGGTGGCTCGCGCAGTTCCGTCGC
>JANMAN010000169.1:0-17750 GCA_031359885.1 Tardiphaga sp.
GGAGCCGCGTGTCAACGTGTTGGCGCTGAATCTCGCCCTCGACGAGATCGGCAAATAGCGCCGCTAGGCGGCGGGTTGGGAGACAAGTATGATGCTACATGCCTGACGCCCGCCACGCAACCGACCGACGACCTTCGCCCGAGGCGCTGCTGGAGTCAGCTCGGCGGGACGACGCGACGCAAGGACGGCTGAAGATATTCGTCGGTGCCGCACCTGGCGTCGGCAAGACCTACGAGATGCTTCAAAGCGCCCACGCCAGAAAGCGCTCGGGCATCGACGTCGTCGTCGGCGTGGTCGAAACGCATGGCCGTGCCGAGACGCTTGCGCTGCTCGACGGACTCGAAGTCATCCCGCCGCGGCAGATCGATCATCGCGGCCAGACCATCACCGAGATGGACCTCGATGCGCTGATCGCGCGTAAACCGAAACTGGCACTTGTCGACGAACTCGCGCATACCAATGCACCCGGCAGCCGCCACCCCAAACGCTATCTCGATGTCGCCGAATTGCTGACGCACGGCATCGACGTTTATACCGCCGTCAACATCCAGCACATCGAAAGTCTCAACGACGTCGTCGCGCAGATCACGCACGTGCGCGTGCGCGAGACGGTGCCGGACTCCGTGTTCGACGGCGCGGACGCGCTTGAACTGGTCGACCTCACGCCTGACGATCTGATCCAGCGGCTCAAGGAAGGCAAGGTCTATGTGCCGCATCAGGCCGAGCGCGCGCTGGCGCATTATTTCTCGCCGGGCAATCTGACCGCGCTGCGCGAACTGGCGCTGCGTCGCACCGCCGACCGTGTGGACGAGCAGCTTCTGACTCATATGCAGGCCAATGCCATCGCCGGACCGTGGGCCGCCGGCGAGCGGATTCTGGTCTGCGTCAGCGAAGACCCGCGCGCGGCGGGACTCGTTCGCGCCGCGCGGCGGCTGGCGGATCGCCTGCACGCGCCGTGGACCGCGCTTTGCGTCGAGACGCGACGCAGTCTGCAATTGACCGAGACCGAGCGCGACCGTCTCGCTGATACGTTGCGCCTGGCCGAAACTCTCGGCGGCGAAGTGCTGACCGTGCCGGGGGCAGGTCGCCGGATCGCCGACGACATTCTCGCTTTCGCGCATGCCAACAATGTCACGCAGATTATCATCGGCAAATCGACGCGGTCGCGGTGGTTCGAATTGCTGCGCGGCTCGGTCGTTCATGATCTCGTGGCCCGGGCCGGCAACATTAGCATCCAGGTGATTGCAGGCGACGCGCTGGTCGCCGATCCTTCGCCGGTCAAAACGACGCGGCCGGCGGAAGCACCATCTGGATTCGACATCCGAGCCTATGCGATGGCGCTGCTCGGCGTCGGGATTGCGCTTGCGATCGCACAGACGGTGCAGCCGCTCTTCGGCATCGAAAACGTCGACCTGATGTTCCTCACCGCGGTCGTGATCGTGGCGGTGCGTTACGGACTGTGGCCGTCTCTGCTGGCGAGCGTCGTGGCATCGCTGTGTTATAATTTCTTCTTCTTGCCCCCGACGTATAATTTGACGATCACCGATCCGACCCATGTCGCGGCGTTCTTCTTTTTCATGCTGATTTCGATTCTGGTCTCGAACGTGGCCGCGCGCGTTCGCACGCAGGCGGTTTCGGCCCTCGATCGCGTCCGCACCACCGAGCCGCTTTATGCCTTTAGCCGCAAGCTTGCGAGCACTGCGAAGCTGGACGACGTGCTGTGGGCGACGGCGTATCAGATTGCGCTAATGCTGAAGGTGCGTGTCGTTCTGCTGCTGCCCGAGGACGGTGCCATCACGGTGAAGGCCGGCTATCCGCCGGAGGACGACCTCGACAAGGCCGACCTTGCCGCCGCAAATTGGGCGTGGGGCAACGATCGCCCGGCAGGGCGAGGGTCGGACACGTTGCCGGGCACCAAGCGGCTTTTTCTCCCGATGCGGACCGGGCGCGGGCCGATCGGCGTGATCGGCATCGACGACGACCGCACCGGACCGCTGCTGACGCCTGAGCAGCGTCGGCTGCTCGACGCGCTGGTCGATCAGGGGGCGCTGGCGATCGAGCGTGTGCAGCTTGTCGAAGATATCGACCGCGTTGAGCGCAATGTCGAATCCGACCGGCTGCGCGCCGCGCTGCTGACCTCGATCTCGCACGATCTGAAAACGCCTCTGGCGTCGGTCCTCGGCGCGGCCAGCGCATTGCGTGATCTTTCGGGCAAGCTTGGCGATGCCGAACGCAGCGATCTTCTCGGCACCATTATCGATGAATCCGAACGGCTCAATCGCTTCATCGCCAATTTGCTCGACATGACGAAACTCGAATCCGGCGCTGTCGTGCCGAACACCGCGCGGCACGACTTGGCGGACATCATCGGCACCGTGCTGCGTCGCGCGGGTAAGATTCTGGTTCGCCATCCGGTCACGCTCGACGTGGCGCCTGATCTGCCGATGCTCGATCTCGACGCGGTTTTGTTCGAGCAGGTGCTGTTCAACTTGCTGGACAATGCCGCGAAATATGCTGCGGCAGACACGCCGATCCTACTGCGTGCGGCACGCGATGCGGATCACGTCGTGCTGCAGATCGTCGACGAAGGCGAGGGGATTGCGCCCGGCGATCTCGACCAAGTGTTCGATAAATTCTATCGCGCCAACAAAGGCGACCGGGTTCGCGCCGGAACCGGTCTCGGGCTGGCGATTTCGCGCGGCTTCGTCGAGGCGATGCACGGCACGATCGAGGCAACCAACCGCAAGGATCGCAGTGGCGCCATCCTGACGATCCGGCTGCCGATCCCGGCGGCGGTCGGCGCTCTGGACACCGCCGCATGACCGCCGCACCTTTGAAAGTGCTCGTCATCGACGACGAGCCGCCGATCCGCAAATTGTTGAGAATGGGTCTGGGCACGCAGGGTTATGAGATTCTCGAAGCTGGCAATGGAAAGGCCGCGTTGGAGTTGCTGGCGCAGCAGCCGGCGCTGATCATCCTCGATCTCGGTCTGCCGGATATGGCGGGCCATGATTTACTTCGGACCATTCGCGCCCGCGACGAACAGGTGCCGATCGTCGTGCTGTCGAGCCGCGATGACGAAGCCGGCAAGGTCCAGGCGCTCGATCTCGGTGCGGATGACTATCTCACCAAGCCGTTCGGCATGGACGAGTTGCTGGCGCGGATGCGCGCGGCGTTGCGGCATCAGTTGCAAGTGCAGGGCGAGCGGCCGGTGTTTCGCTCCGGTGAATTGTCGGTCGATCTGGTGCGCCGGATCGTCAAGCGCGGCGATGCCGATGTGAAGCTGTCGCCCAAAGAATACGAGCTGCTGCGCGTGCTGGTACAGCACGCCGGCAAGGTGCTGACGCATCGGTTTTTATTGAAGGAACTATGGGACGAATTGACCGATGCGCAATATCTGCGGGTCTATGTTCGCCAACTCAGGCAGAAGATCGAAACCGATCCCGAAAGGCCTCAACTGGTGTTGACGGAAACCGGTATCGGCTATCGGTTGAAAGCGATGGACTGATATTCGGACCGTTGTGCTGAAACGAGCAAGAAAAGAAAAAGCCGGCAGAGGAAAACCCCGCCGGCTTGATCGCTCAGACTGACGTCTGAATTACATGGTGTTCTTCATCATGCCGGCCTTCTGGGCGCGGGCGTAGCTCTTGCAGGCGCCGCGCATGTCACCCTTCGACATCTGGGTGTTGGCCATGCCGACTTCCTTCATCATCGCCATCTTGGCGGGGCCGTCCTGCATGGTGGCGCCGGCGGCAACCGACTTTGCCATGTTCTCGCCCGAGCAGGCCATCATCTTGGCGGAAGCCGGGCTGGCGGCGAAAGCGGCAACGAGAACGGCGGCGGCAGCGGTAATCATCTTCATGGGGTTCTCTCCGGGAAAAATTTAAGCTTCGTTTCGAAGCATTAACAGCTACGTTATGCTACATCATACGTTTCATAGGAAGCGTTTGTCTAGCGGATGGAAAGATCATGCGGGTTTTCATCGGACTCATCGCACTATTCTTATCGGTCGCGTCGCCGGCCTTCGCCGCCGACGATGTTGCAACTGCTCAGGGTATCATTCGCTCGCAACTCGATGCGATGACCCGCGACGATGCCGCGAGCGCTTATTCTTTCGCTTCGCCCGAGATCAGAGGTCTATTTCAAGAGGCTGACAGCTTCATGACGATGGTGCGCCGCAACTACGCTCCCGTATATCGTCATAAAAGTTTTGAATTTGGCGATGGCCAAGCGCTATCCGGCAAGGTCATTCAAGAAGTGAAGATCGTCGATGCCGAGGGCGTTCCCTGGCAGGCGATCTATACGCTGGAGCAGCAATCGGACGGCAGCGTCAAGATTACGGGTTGCGTGCTGAAGTCGATCGGTACGCCAGCATAGTCTCGACTCCTTCCGCGCGGCCGGGTTGACGTCCGGCGAAGGCTCGGCTCTTTGTGCCGCGTTGCATCAACGCGCGGACAGATCGGTCATGAAGCCACTTTCGATTTCCATCCTTACGGTTTGCGGCGTCGATGAGATCGCGGCGCATCGTGATCGGGACGTCAGCCATGTGCTGTCGTTGCTTGATCCCGGCTGGCCGGAAATCACGTCTTTTGCGGACTTCGCAGCGCATCGCCGCGCGGTCATGCATTTCCACGACATTATCGACGAGGCACCGGACAAATCCGCGCCGACGATGGCCGACGTCGCCAAAATCTTGGCCTTTGGTGCGGATTTGGCCGAGGAGAACGAGCAGCGCACTGCGGGTCATCTGCTTGTGCATTGCCAGATGGGAATTTCGCGCTCGACGGCCGCGATGCTGATGCTGCTGACGCAGGCCTACCCGGACGAGAGCGAAGACATGCTGTTTGCGCGGCTGCGCCAAATTCGCGCGCAGGCTTGGCCTAATTCGCGAATGATCGGCTTTGCCGACGAATTGCTTGGTCGAAACGGCAGGCTGGTCGCTGCGCTCGGCCGGCACTATCGCGAAGCCATCAAGCACGAGCCGAAATATGAAGAGTGGATGGTGATGCTCGGTCGCGGCCGCGAGCTGGACATGATGCGCGCGAGTTAAGCTGATGGTCGCGTCCGTCATGAATTTCGGGTCGTGTCCGACACCGTCTTGCAATCCCGACCGGGTGCGCTAGAATTTATCGAAAGATAAATAGACCGGATGGGAGCGCGTCGTGAAGGTTTTGGGATTCAACCATTTGTCCATCGGGGCGAAAGACCTCGATGCGTCCGCCCGATTTTACCAGTCCGTGCTCGGTATGGAATTGATCCCGACCTATAATTTCGGCTTCAAGACCCGGTATTTGCGGTGCGGCGATCTCCAATTGCATCTGTTCGATCTCGAAGATCATGTCCCGATGTATCAGCACTTCGCGCTGGACGTGGACGATTTCCACGCGGTCTATGACGCAGCCAAAGCCATCGGCGCGCTCGATGGCGTAGCCTTCCGCAATCCCGTCAACGAATTGCCGGACGGATGCGTGCAGATGTATCTCCGCGATCCTGGCGGCAATCTGGTCGAGATCGATTGGCCGGATGTTTCGACATTGGATCGCGCCCGGATTCCCGAGATGAAGCTGTTGTCGGAATTCGCGACGCAAGACTCGGAGGGGCTCAAGGCCTCGCTGTATCTCGATCGGCCGCACATGAAGAAGCCGGTCGCCCGCTGACGATAAATCAGGAGATGATGATGCCCGCCACATCCTCCGCTCAGCGGATCGAAGCACGCAACGGCGACGATTACGCGCTGCTGCTCCAACGTGCAGAGGCGCTGCTGCCGACACTGCGCGAACGCGCGACGCTGACCGAAGAGATGCGCCGGCTGCCACCGGAGACCGAACGCGATCTGCATGAAGCGGGGCTGTTTCGGATGTTGCAGCCGAAGCGCGTCGGCGGGTTTGAGCTGGATTATGTCGCGATGGTCGATCTGGCCGAAATCGTAGGCATGGCGGATGCCTCCGTGGCGTGGAATCTCGCCAACCTCGCCAGCCATCATTGGATGCTGGCGATGTTCGACAAACGCGCACAGGACCTGATCTGGGACGAGAACGCCGATGCGCTGATCGCGTCGTCGTTCATCTTTCCGGCGGGACGCGCGAACAAGGTCGATGGCGGTTACATGCTGTCGGGCCGTTGGCCGTTCTCGTCCGGCGTCGATCCCAGCACTTGGAATATGCTTGCCGGCATCGTCTCGTCGGATGACGAGGCGGACGGCGTCGAGTACCGCGTTTTCCTGTTGCGGCACGATCAATACAAAATATTGGACACCTGGCACGCGACCGGCCTGAAGGGGACGGGTTCCAACGATGTCGAAGCCAAAGACGTTTTCGTGCCCGAGCATCTTACGCTCGCGGTCAAAGACGTCGGTGGCGGTCCTTCACCGGGCAGCGACGTCAATCCGGGCACGCTCTACGCGCTGCCGGTGTTTGCGCTGTTTCCATTCGTGCTTTCGGGAGCGGCGCTCGGCAATGCGCAGGGTTGTCTCGACGACTACGTGCGGATCGCGCACAGCCGCGCGTCGACCTACAACCGCGCCAAACTCGGCGACCTCCAGACGACGCAGATCAAGATTGCCGAGGCCTCAGCCAAGATCGACGCGGCGCGGATGATCATGCGCCGCACCTGTATCGATGCGATGGACGATGCCCGTCGCGGACGCGTCCCGGACATCGCGGAAAAAACGCGCTACCGCCGCGACGGCGCGTTTTCCGTCAACCTCTGCACCGAGGCCGTGTCGTTGCTGTTTTCCGCCAGCGGCGCGCGCGGGCTTTACACGACCGGAGCATTGCAGCGCCAGTTTCGCGATGCGCACGCAATCAATTCGCATATCGCATTCAGTTTCGATGCGGCGGGGACCAATTATGGCCGTGTCGCGCTGGGTCTTCCGTCCGAAAACGTGACGCTGTAGTCGGCGGCGATGACAGCCGCCTCGCAGCATCCGAACGTGCCGGCTGATGAATACTCGCGCGACAGATCGGGACTCGACGCCCGCGATTTCCGCAACGCGCTCGGCACATTTGCTACAGGGGTGACGATCATCACGGCGGTTGCATTCGACGGGACACCGGTCGGATTGACGTGCAATTCCTTTGCATCTGTCTCGCTCAATCCGCCGCTGGTGCTGTGGAGTCTTCTGATCCATTCGCCGAATATGAGTGTCTTTCAGAACGCCAGCCATTTCGCGGTGAACGTGCTCGGCGCATCGCAGCAAGCGCTTGCCACGCAATTTGCGAAAAGCGCGGAGGATAAATTCGCAGGCATCCACTGGCGGCCCGGACTGGGGCAGGCGCCCGTTCTCGCCGACATGGTCGCGACCTTTGAATGCCGCAGCGTGGACCGCTATTACGGCGGCGACCACGTTATTTTTCTCGGGTCGGTCGAAGCGTATGCATATACCGCGTGCGAGCCGTTGCTGTTTGCGCAAGGCGGCTTCGGTCGCTTCGCTCGCGAGCGTGATCAAAGCAGGTGATATGAGCAAGAAGCCGGCCCCCGGAGCTATCCGCAGCAAGCAGACCCGGTTGTCGCCCGACGAACGCCGCAAGGACTTCGTCCGCAAGGCCACGGAGTTTTTCGCCGACGAAGGATTTGGTGGCGGCACGCGCGAACTGGCGCGGCGGCTCGGCGTGACGCAGCCGCTGCTCTATCGCTATTTTCCGAGCAAGGATGACCTCATCAAGGAGGTCTACCGCAATGTTTATTTGAAGCCGCTCGAAGGCGGCTGGGAGAAACGCCTGACGGACCGGTCGCGACCTGTGCGCGAGAGGCTTGGTGAATTCTACGAAACGTACACGGACGCCATTCTCAATCGCACATGGTTGCGTATTTTCCTGTTCTCCGGTCTCAAGGGCCACGACATCCACCGCGATTATGTAGGCGTCGTGCGCGATCAGATCCTGACCCGCGTTATCAAGGAATGTCGCGCCGAGGCGGGATTGCCGACGCAGGCGAAACCGACGGCGGCGGAACTCGAGACCGCATGGGTGTTTCATAGCGGCATCATCTATTACGGCATTCGCCGCTACATCTACGAATGGCCCGTCCTCGGCGACAAGAACCTGATGATCGCAAACGCGCTCGACGTGTATCTCGCTGGCATCAACAAGGCCTATGCGGAGTTGTCGCGTGCGAAGCCTTCGCGCGCGACACCATCGACGCGCTCGCGCGTGGCCGCCCTCCGCTGACGGAGTCATGGTGTGCTGCCTTGCCGCAGTGCATTGCAGCGAACGAGATCGAGCAGACGGTTGCGAGTGCCGTTTTGGTTTTGCATCAAATAATCGGTCGATAAACAATCTTGACCTTTGCAGCCCGACCGCTTCTAATCCGTGCAAGGTCCGGCTCCGACACGGACCATGGAGGATAACGATGAAGGCTTCGGCTTTCAGTTATGCGAGAGCCAATAGCGTCGACGATGCATTGGC
The DNA here is from genome assembly GCA_031359885.1 of Tardiphaga sp. GTDB lineage: Bacteria > Pseudomonadota > Alphaproteobacteria > Rhizobiales > Xanthobacteraceae > Tardiphaga. The sequence continues at coordinate 8,406 of JANMAN010000169.1, forward strand.
ATTGCTCGCCGCACATGGCGACGCCGCAAAGACATTGGCCGGCGGGCAGAGCCTGATGCCGGCGCTGAACCTTCGTTTGTCGGCACCCGAACTCATCATCGACATTGGTCATATTGCGTCGTTGAAGGGCATCGACGTATCGGACGGTGCGCTGACCATCGGCGCGCTCACGCGGCATTCGGAAATGCTGACCTCGCCCGACATCAAAGCGCATGCGCCACTGCTCGCGGATGCGATCGCGCATGTCGCGCATCCCGCGATCCGCAATCGTGGCACCATCGGCGGCAATCTCGCGCATGCCGACCCTGCGTCGGAATTGCCGGCCTGCATGATGGCACTGAAGGCGACGATCGTCGTGCAAGGACCGGAAGGCAAACGCCGGATCGCCGCCACCTCGTTTTTCACAGGCATCTACGAAACCGTGCTGAGGCCGGACGAGTTGCTGGTCGCGGTCGAGCTTCCTGCGGCTTCACACGGCGCGACGCACTATTTTCACGAGCATGCACGCCGCAAAGGCGACTACGCCATCGTCGGCCTCGCGGCATCGGCCGTGATCGACGGCGATCGCTTCAGCGATCTGCGCCTCGGCTTCTTCGCCATCGGTGACAGGCCGATTCTGGCTCGGGCTGCGACTCATTTGATCGGCACGCCGATCACGGCCGGTGCGCTGGTCGAAGCGAACGCGGCCCTCGACGCGGAGCTGGACCCGCAAGACGATCAGCAGGCGTCGCCCGCGATGCGGCGTCATCTGGCGCGGCAGTTGATGGCCGACTGCGTTGCGACGCTGCTTGGCCGTGACGATCTGCAGATGAGGATGACGGCATGACCCAGCCGATGCCGGTGTCGTTCACGGTGAATGGCGAGCGCGTCGACGCGCTCGTGTTGCCGCGCCTCAACCTTGCGGACTTCCTACGCGATCAACTCGGTCTCACCGGCACTCATGTCGGCTGCGAGCATGGCGTTTGTGGCGCTTGTACGATCCGCGTCGACGGCGACATCGTGCGCTCATGCCTGATTCTCGCCGTGCAGGCGCACGGCGCCGACGTCCAGACCATCGAAGGTCTTTCCGACAGCGGCGACGTTGCTGATTTGCAAAATGCGTTTCGCAATCGAAACGCGCTACAATGCGGTTTCTGCACGCCGGGCATGCTAATGGCCGCGCAGGATTTGCTGGCCCAGCAAGTGTCGCCGACGCGCGACGAGATACGCGAGCATTTGTCTGGCAATTATTGCCGCTGCACCGGCTATCACGCGATCGTCGATGCCGTGGAGACCACGGCGAAAGCGCGCGCGGAGCGACGCGCATGAGCGACGGTGGCAACATCAAGGGCCTGTCCGTGCTCGACCGGCCGAACTCCTATATCGGCAAAACGGTGCCGCGACCGAACCTCGACCGGTTGATGCAGGGCCGCGGGCAATATGTCACCGACATCGTGCTGCCACGCATGGCCCATGTGGTTTTTCTGCGCTCGCCGCATGCACGTGCGAAAATCTTGGCGATCGATTCAGCAACTGCAAAGGCGATGCCGGGCGTGATCGCGGTCGTGACCGGCCGCGAACTGGCTGAGGTCATCACGCCGTGGGTCGGCGTTCTCACGCATCTCAAAGGCCTGAAATCCGCGCCGCAACACGCCATCGCGATCGATCGCGTCTGCTGGCAAGGCGAGGCGATGGCGGCGATCGTCGCGTCGAGCCGCGCGTTGGCGGAGGATGCTGCGGAACAAGTGATCGTCGACTACGAGGAACTGACGCCGGTCGTGGATATGCGCACGGCGCTCGATCCCGGCACGCCCGTCATTCACGAGTCTCTCGGCGATAATCTGGCCTTCGAGCGCAATCTCGACGCTGGCGCGGTCGATGATGCTTTTGAGAAATCGGACGAAGTTATCGAAGCCGAGTTCGTATTCGGCCGCCATACCGGCGTGACGCTGGAGCCACGCGCAATCCTCGCGGACTGGAATGCAGGCGAGAGCCGGCTGACGGTTTATCAGGGCACGCAAGCGCCGCATATGATGCAGAACATCATTGCCAAGCATCTCGATTTGCAGGAATCGCAAATCCGCGTGCTGTGCAAAGATGTCGGTGGCTCGTTCGGTATCAAAGTCCACGTCTACGCCGACGACATGGCGACTTGCGCGCTGTCGAAGCTGCTGCGCCGGCCGATCAAATTCGTCGCCGACCGCGTCGAGAGTTTCACGACGGATATTCACGCCCGCGACCATATCTGCAAGGGCAAGATCGGCGTCAACAAGGACGGCACGATCAAAGCTTTTGCGATCGACGATCTGACGGGCATCGGGCCGTATTCGATGTATCCGCGCACCAGCGCGATCGAGGCCAATCAGGTCGTCAATCTCGTCGGCGGTCCCTATACGACGGCCAACTACCGCGCGCGTGCGCGCGTCGTATTCCAGAATAAAAATGTTACCTGCCAGTATCGCGCGGTCGGCCACCCGATCGCCTGCTCGGTCACGGAAGGCCTTGTCGATCTCGCCGCACAGCGCATCGGGATGGACCCGGTTGAGATTCGTCGTCTAAATCTCATCCGCGACGATGCCTATCCCTGCGCGTCAGCTTCGGGGATGAAGTTCGAGGCGCTGTCGCATCATGCCGCGCTCGACAAGCTGCTGGCGATGATGAACTACGACAGGCTCCGGGCTGAACAGGCGGCCTTGCGCGAGCGTGGCATCTATCGTGGCATTGGCCTCGCAAGCTTCATTGAAGTGACAAACCCGGCCGCAGCATTCTACGGCGTCGGCGGCGCGCGGATTTCATCGCAAGACGGTGTCACGATACGTCTTGATGCGACCGGATCGGTGATCTGCCAGACCAGCATCACGGAGCAGGGACAGGGCTCGGAGTCGCTGACGGCGCAGATCGTCGGTAGCGTTCTTGGCGTCAGTATGGACAAAGTCCGCGTCATTCTCGGCGACACCGACAACACGCCCTATGGCGGCGGCACATGGGCCTCGCGTGGCGCGGGCATTGGCGGCGAGGCCGCACTGCAGGCCGCGAAGGTGTTGCGCGATAACATCCTCAAAGTCGCGGCGGCGATTTTGCAGTCGACGCCTGGCGACCTCGACATCGTCGACGGCAAGGTCGTCGATGCAGTGGGCGGCGCGGAGCGGATCGAACTGAACGAGCTGGCGCGGATCGTCTATTTCCGGCCGGATACATTGCCGCCCGGCTTTCAATCGGAGTTGATGGCAACGCGCCATTTCGTGCCGCGCGATTACCCCTTCGCTTTCACCAACGGCATTCAGGCGTCGTGGCTCGAGGTGGACGTCAACACGGGCTTCATCACATTGCTCGACCATTGGGTGGTCGAGGATTGCGGGACGATCATCAATCCGCAGCTCGTCGATGAGCAAATCCGTGGCGGCGTGGTGCAGGGCCTCGGCGCGGCGCTTTACGAGCATTGCATCTATGACGAGCGCGGACAGCTGACCAACGCCAACATGGCGGACTATCTCGTGCCAATGGCCGGCGAGATGCCGGATATTCAAGTTGGGCATTGCGTGTCGCCGACGATGGAAACCGAGTTGGGTGCGAAGGGTGCGGGCGAAGCCGGCACCGCTGGGGCCGCCGCCTGCGTCGCCAACGCGGTCAATGATGCGCTGTCGCCGTTCGCCGTCACGATCACCGAAATTCCGCTAACGCCGAAACTGGTGCTGACGGCGCTCAAGCGGTTCTAAAACGAAAATAAAAAATAAAATAAACACATCAACGGGAGGATGACATGACCAAGGGTACCATCGGTTCTAAACTCGTCACACGCCGTCGCCTGCTTGCGACAGCCAGCGCCGGCGCAGTGCTCGCCGTATCGCCGTTCCGCATCAATCTGCTGCAAGCGCAGGAAGCCACCATCAAGGTCGGGTTTCCGGTGCCGCTCACTGGGCCCTATGGCGCAGAGGCACAAGATCAGGTTCGCGCCGCCGAAGTTGCGATCGCCGAATTCAACGAGGCCGGCGGTCTCAATGGCCGCAAAGCCGAGCTGCTCGCGCGCGACGACAAGCTCAATCCGGGCGAAGCCGCTACGCGCACGCTCGAACTGATCGAGAAGGAAAAGGCAAACTTCATCGTCGGCAGCTTGTCGGCTGCCGTGCAACTCGCGGTCAATAACGTGACCAAAGAACGCGGGATTATTTTCAATTCGATCAGCCAGTCCGACACGATCAACGAGGCGTCCGATTTCAGCAAGTACACCTTCCATGAGGCGCTCAATCCGCATCTCACCGCCGGCGCGGTCGGCCGTTATGCGTTTCCGAAGTTCGGCAAGAAGGTTGTCTTCCTGACCGCCGACTATGCCTTCGGTCATGAGATGGTGCGTGGTTTCCAGGAAGCCGGCAAGGCATTCGGCGTCGAGACGTTAGCCGATATCCGCCATCCGATTGGAGCCACTGATTTCTCGACGCTGCTGCCGCGCATCCAGTCGCTCAAGCCGGACATCCTTTGCATCTGCAATTTCGGCCGCGACCAGCAGATCGCGCTGAAGCAGGCGACGGATTTCGGCATGAAGAAAAATATGAAGATCATCGTGCCGGTGCTGCTTTATGCCGGCCGGGTCGCGGCTGGGTCTCAAGCCTTCGACGGAGTCATCGGCGGCACGTCGTTTTATTTCGGGCTCGAAGACAAGGTCGCGTCGGCGAAGGCGTTCAACGATCGTTTCCGCAAGATCCACAACGGTCGCGTTCCATCGGATTACGGTGCGTTGGGCTATGGCGGCGTCAAGACTGTACTGATGGCAGCTAAGGCCGCCGGCTCGACCGACACCGACAAGGTGATCGCAGCGCTCGAAAACTTGAAATACGACTACTACAAGGGCTCGCAATATTATCGCAAATGCGACCACCAGTCGGTGCAGTCGGTGCTGATCATCGAATCCAAGGCAACGCCAAGCAAAGGCGACGCCGACGTGTTTACGCTGGTGGAGACCGAAGCGCCGAACGAGGCCAATCTGCGGACGTGCGCCGCGTTGGGGCACAAGGCTTAACAGTCTTCGCGACGCTCGCGGCGGTCGTCATTGCGAGGAGCACAGGCCCTCGTCTTCGAGGGACGACTGCGACGAAGTAATCCAGTCTTATGTGTTACTTTCTGGATTGCTTCGCTCGGCACAAAATCGGCGAGGGCCGACTTTTTGCCGAGCTCGCAATGAAGCAAACCGGAAACATAAATAGAAAGCTGCCATGGCCGGCTTGAGTTTCGATCTGATCGCCCTGCAATTGTTTACCGGGCTCGCGCTCGGCGCGATCTACGTGCTATTTGCCATCGGCCTGTCGCTGATTTTCGGGATGCTGACCGTGGTAAACTTCGCGCATGGCGCGTTCTATATGATCGGCGCGTATGTCGGGCTATTTCTGTTGTCGATGGGCGGGAATTTCTGGCTTTGTCTTGTTGGCGTACCGCTGATCGTCGGCAGCGTGGGTATGGTCGTCGAACGCTTTCTCATTCGCCCGCTGTACGGTCGCGGCATCGATTATCCGCTGCTGCTCACCTTCGGCCTCAGCTATGTGATGATCGAACTCATTCGGATCGCTTTCGGCAAGAGCGGCTACCCGTTCGACACGCCGGAGGCGTTGCAGGGCGCGGTGGATATCGGCATCGGCTATTTCCCGCTTTATCGCCTGTTCGTCATCGGGGCCGCCGTCGTGGTGCTGCTGTCGCTCTGGCTGTTTCTGGAACGCACGAGTTTCGGCCTCATCATTCGCGCCGGTGCGCGGGATCCGCAGATCGTTCGGGTCCTCGGCGTGGACGTCTCGCGCGTCTGGCTGTTCGTGTTCGGGATCGGCACGGCGATCGCCGGGCTTGCCGGCTTGCTTGCGGCACCTCTGCAGGGTGTCATTCCCGAGATGGGCGCGAATATCCTTGCAGAAGCTTTCGTGGTGACCGTCGTCGGCGGCATGGGTTCGATCGGCGGCGCGGTCATCGCAGGCCTGCTTGTCGGGGTCGTCGTCAGCATGACGTCGCTGTTCGCACCTGAAATGGCCAAGGTCTCGATCTTCGCGCTGATGGCGATCGTCCTGTTGATCCGCCCGCAAGGCTTCTTCGGTCGTGCCGGATTGATGAGTTGATGGCGGACCTGACGCAGCTCCAGCCTCGTGCCGCGACCGGCCGCTGGTTCGAGGCTGCGAAGCGCAATCGCGCGTGGCTCGCCAGCGCGTTGGTTTTGGTCTTCCCACTCGTTATGCCGTTCACGGCGCTCGGCGTGAACATTCTCATCTACGGCCTTTATGCGCTCGGCTTCAATCTGCTGTTTGGCTATCTCGGCCTGCTATCGTTCGGTCATGCGGCGTTGTTCGGCACCGGCGCTTATCTTTGCGGGATCGCCTTCGTGAAGTTCGCGATGCCGTGGTATCTTGCGATCCTGATCGGCACGCTGTCCGGCGCGCTGATGGCCGCATTGATCGGAGCCCTGGCGATCCGCACCCGCGGCATCTACTTCGCGATGGTGACGATGGCGCTCGCGCAATGCGTCTACTACCTGTTTTATCAGGCGGTCGATTGGACTGGCGGCGAGAATGGGTTGCGTGGCATCAATCTGCGCACGATCGACCTGCTTGGCTTCAAGTTCGATTTCATCAATCCCCTGACGCGTTATTACGTCACCGCGGCATTCGTGATCGCAGCGCTGTTTATGCTGTCACGAATTCTCGCCTCGCCGTTCGGCGCGGTGATCGAAGCCGTGCGCGAGAACGAAGCGCGCGCGCGGGCGTCCGGTTACAACGTCACGCTGACGCGGCTTGTGACGTTCATCCTGTCCGGCGCGTTCTGCGGATTAGCCGGCGCTCTCGCGGCGTTCCATCTGTCGATCGTGCCGATCGAGATGCTGCACTACGAAACCTCGGGCATGGCGGTGATGATGTCGCTGCTCGGCGGCATGGGCACGTTCTTCGGTCCGTTCGTCGGCGCGGCGGTGTTTTTGCTGCTGGAAAATTTCGCATCGCTGTGGACCGAGCATTGGCAGTTGATCGTCGGTGCCGTGTTCGTCGTCTGCGTGTTGTTCTTTCCGGCCGGCATCTGGGGCACGATCCTCAATCGGATGAAGCCATGAGCCTCCTCGCTGGAATCCAGCAGCCAGTCATCATGCGGACGCAAGGCGTCAGCAAGGTGTTTGGAAAGTATAAGGCGCTCAACAACATTTCCGCTGAGTTTCGCTCGGGTGCGATCACTGCGATCATCGGGCCCAATGGCGCGGGCAAGAGCACCTATTTCAACCTGCTATCCGGCGCGTTTCGGCCATCGAGCGGTACGGTCGAATTCGAAGGCCGCGACGTCACGAAACTTGCGCAGCACGAATTTGCGCATCTCGGCATCGCCAAATCCTTCCAGATCACCAACGTCTTCCCGAACTTGACGACGCGCGAGAACATCCGTGTCGGGCTGCAGGCCTTCGTGTCGCGCTACGACATGTGGCGGCCGCGGGCGAAACTGCCTGGCCTTGTCGAGCGTGCCGACGAGTTGCTCGCGCTTGTCGGGATCGGGGATCGTCGCGAGCGGCTCGCGAAAGAACTCGCGCATGGCGAACAGCGCGCGCTCGAAATCGGAATGGCGCTCGCCAGCAATCCGCGGCTGCTGTTGCTCGACGAGCCGACGGCCGGCATGAGCCCGGAAGAAACCCGCGTCATGATGGACTTAATCGTCAAGCTCGCGACCGAGCGCACGGTCATCCTGGTCGAGCACAAGATGAAACTGGTCATGGGGATCAGCGATCGCGTGCTGGTGCTGCATCACGGCGAGTTGTTGGCGCAGGGCACGCCCACCGAGGTGCGCCAGAACGAGCAGGTCAAGCGCGTATACCTCGGCCAGCGGGAGCACTGACGCCATGCTGCGGGTCGAAAAACTGAATGCTTGGTACGGCGCCAGTCACGTGCTGCAAGACATAACGCTGGAGGTAAAGCGTGGCGAGATCGTCTGCCTGATCGGTCGCAATGGTGCGGGCAAGACCACGACGTTGAAATCGATCATGGGCCTGATGGGGAAGACGACCGGGTCCACGCGTTTCAACGACAAGGAAATTCTGAGCGCACCGGCGCACATCCGTTTCGCACTTGGCCTGGCCTATGTGCCGGAGGAGCGTCGCATTGTGCAAGGGCTGACCGTGCGCGAGAACCTTCGCCTTGGCCTTGTCGCATCGAAGGATAAGAAAGCCGAGACGCAGCGGATCGCCGAGATCGCGGAGATTTTCCCGCGTCTCGCCGAGCGGCTCGACCAGGAAGCCGTCACCATGTCCGGCGGCGAGCAGCAGATGCTGGCGATTGCGCGCGCGATGATCGCCAAGCCCGCGCTCATCATGCTCGACGAACCCTCGGAGGGTATCATGCCGGTGCTGGTCGACGAGATGTTCGCGCTGTTTCGGAAAATGAAGACCGAAGGCACGACCATCCTTCTGGTCGAACAGAACGTCGAACTCGCGCTCGATATCGCAGACCGCGCCTACGTGCTCGATCAGGGTGCGGTGGTGCATCACGCGACTGCCGCAGCGCTTCTGGCGGACGACGAGGTCAAGGAACGCTATTGCTCGGTGTAAGCGGAGCTGTCGAACCGGCAATCAACAACAAAAATGGGAGAGCACCATGAAGGTCGATCGCGCAGCAATTTACGAAGCCGCCGAGAAACTGTCGAACTGGGGACGCTGGGGCACGGACGATCAGGTCGGCACGCTGAACAACGTCTCGCCGCAAGATCTCATCGATGCCGGCAAGCTGATCAAAAAAGGCAAAGTGTTCTCGCTCGGTCTGTCGTTGAAAGAGCCTATTCAGTCCGGCCTATTCGGCGGGCGTTGGAATCCGATCCACACCATGCTCGCGACCGGCACGGACGCCGCCGCCGGCAATCAGGACGTGCCGTCGCCGTATCTGCGCTACGCCGACGACGCCATCAACATGCCGTGCCAGGCGTCCACGCAGTGGGACGCGCTATGTCACATCTTCCTCGACGATAAGATGTACAACGGTTTCGACGCCAAGCTTGTCGATGCACGCGGCGCGAAGAAGCTCGGCATCGAGCATGTCCGTGACAAGATGGCGGGGCGCGGTGTGTTGCTCGACATCGCGCGTTACAAGGGCGTCGAGTCTCTCGACGACGGTTACGCGATCACCAACGCCGATCTCGATGCCTGCGCCAAGGCGCAGGGTGTTGCCATCCGCAAAGGAGATTTTGTGATCGTCCGGACCGGACATCAAGAGCGTTGCCTGAAAAAGAACGACTGGCATGGCTATGCCGGCGGCGATGCGCCGGGCGTCGCCTTCGAGACCTGTTACTGGATTCGCGAGCACGACATCGCCGCGATCTGCACCGACACATGGGGCTGTGAGGTGCGGCCGAATGAGACCAACGAGGCCAACC